>CAZEDR010000248.1:0-2102 GCA_964510975.1 uncultured Melioribacter sp.
ATAATTTTTCAGAGGTCTCTTTATTTATTTTTTTTCATTATCTCAGATGAGCGAGTAAAATTTTTCGAATGATTACACAAATGCAGATTCATATTCAATATTTTAAGGTGCCTTATGAGAAAATATTTTAAAATCAGATTATCGATCTTAATTCTCTTCATTTTCCTTTGTAAAATTAATTCTCAAACAAATCCTACTATCAACATTGATATTTCAACAACAGTTGGTGATACTATTAAACCATCTATTTATGGTGGATTTATAGAATTTCTGTGGGATGGGATAGATAATAAATATGGACTATGGGCACAAGAAATAGATTTCCGCGGTTTAGAAAAATGGAATCTCTTTACAAAGAATCCAGCGGACACCCTTCCTTTTTTTACAATAGAACAGGGAAGTAACATTAATTGGTCTCTAGATAAATCGAGATATAATCTAAATGACAGTTGTTCAAGAAAAATTCAGATTACAAACTATAATAAAGGTCATAGTGGAATTGGTCAGTCTCAGGTTAATATTGTGCCCGGCGAGACTTATGATGTATATGCTTACTTGAAAGGACTAGGTATTAATCAAGGTGTTACGTTATGGTTGTTGGAAAATGTTAAGGACTGGATAGTAATTGATTCCATCACATTTAAAAACACAGACGATAAATGGAAAAAGTATAGTGGAACTTTGACATCAAATTCATCTTTGAACTATGGTTTTTTTGCAGTAACTATTCAAGAAGAAGGAACATTCTGGATAGATGAGCTATCTATGATGCCTAAAAGTGCAATCAATGGTGTAAGAAAAGAATACATCGACATGATCAAAGTATTAAAACCAACAATTTTGCGCTATCCCGGTGGATGTTTTGCAGATGGACAGGCAAGTCATTGGTTGAATGGAGTAGGAGATATAGATAAAAGAGCAACTAGAATTGATAACCATTGGAATGAATATCAAAGAATGGATTTTGGTACAGATGAATTCATTCAATATTGCAAGAACACAAACATCGAACCGCAAATAACAGTCAACTTTGGCTCTGGGACTCCTGAAGAAGCAGCCAATTGGGTAGAATATGTTAACGGGGATATTAATACTACCTATGGAAAACTTAGAGCAACTAACGGACACCCTCAGCCATATAAAGTTAAATATTGGGAAGTTGGCAATGAGCAGTTTGGCGGCTGGGAAATTGGACATACAACACCTAAGCAATATGCCGAACGATTTAATGTGTATGCTGATAATATGAAAGCGAAAGACCCATCTATCAAAATAATGGCTGATGGTGATCTTGAACATTTGGATTGGACGAATACTCTTTTAACAATTTCCGGAGAGAAAATGGATTATCTATCTATCCACTTTGCCGCTCCATTCGAAGAAAAATCTCAACGTACAGATGAAGAAGTATATTACTCGGTTGCGGCAGCTTCTGAATATTTCAAAACTCTTTTCGATAAAGTGGTACATAGCGTTGATTCAATTACAGCCGGGAAGGTAAAGATAGTTGTTTCGGAATGGTGGAATGAATATGGAATAGATCACGAAGCACATGCATCTTCTTTAGAAGGGGCGATACATGCCGGGGGAATGTTAAATTTTTTTCAGAAAAATGCGAAAGTATTAGATATTGTTAATAGAAGCACGTTTGTCGAAATACTAAAATCATACAATCCAAGATTTGAATTTTTTCTCGCTCCCTCTGCTTATGTATTATCACTTTATTCAAACTACAGCGGCAATATACTCCTAAAATCAAATGTCGCCGCTCCAACTTATTCATTGTTACAATCTGTTGGAAATATTCCGACTATGGCGTCAATACCATATTTAGATGTTTCTGCAACGAAAAGAGACAAAAAAAATTACATTAATGTTGTTAACCGCAGTTTAGAAGATATTAATGTGAAGTTAAATATTACCGGTGGTAGTATTGAATCAAAAGGCACAGTTCGAACAATAAATGGTCCAAGTATTCTAAGCAACAATTTTGCAGCACCCCACAGCGCTGTAACTATAACATCATCTCAAATAAGTAATATTGGAGAAAGTTTTTATTATAAATTTCCAGCTCATTCAGTTACCGGAATAGAATTAACCGC
>CAZEDR010000248.1:2112-5191 GCA_964510975.1 uncultured Melioribacter sp.
TTACAGGTATAGAAACGGATGAATTATTAATAACTAATTACTCGTTAAATAATGCTTACCCTAATCCATTCAACCCTTCAACAACAATAAGTTTTTCGATTCCAAAATATGAACATGTAACACTGAAAGTTTATGATATCCTAGGAAGAGAAATTGAAGTATTATTAAATGATGAATTAAAACCGGGCGAATATAAAGCAGTATTTAATGCAACAAATTTATCAAGCGGAGTCTATTTCTACCGAATGGTAACACCAACATTTTCCCAAGCAAAAATGATGGGACTTGTAAAATGAAAAACCAAATATTGATATTTGTAATTATACTGTTTTACATAAACACCGTATTTGGACAAGCTAATAAATTAGAGTTTATTTCAAGAGTGGGTTTCTGTACCCCGGCGCAAATTGATGTTTCCGGAAAATATCTTTATGTCAATGCGATTAATGGTTTTGTGATCATGGATATTTCCGATAAGCATAACGCCGTTGAAGTGGGTAATGTTGTTCAGCCTGACCCAGCTAACCGCGCTTTTTATTTTATTGTTTATAATGATACAGCCTATTGTACATGGGGCAATAATGGTGGATTAGGTTTTATTGATGTGCGGAATAAAACAAATCCCGTTGTTAATTCAAATGTTTTTTTTTCGGAGTTTTATTATTCAGACCTTTGTTTACAATACCCATATTTATATGCTTTTGCTAAAGATAGAATTACAAATAAGGTTTATTTACACTGCATTGATATATCAAATCCACGGACTTTTGAAATAAAAGCAAGTGTTGATATCTCTAGTGATTTTCAACATGCTGCTTTTGAACAGAAAAAATTTATAGTTGACAAGAACTATTTGTATTTAGTAATGGGACCCCCTAATAAGATAATTGATACCGCCGAATTACACATTTTTGAAATTACGTCTCTCCATAAGTTAATGCATACCGGTTCGGTTTATCTTGGTAAAAGCCGTGTTGAATTAGTTTTAGATAAAAAAGGCAATTACATTTATGTTGCCGGTATATTTACAGAACCCAAAAGTGATATTAAAATAGTAAACGTTACTAATCCAAAGTTGCCAGTTTTAACCAAAAGTTGGAACGAGAGCACGTTTACTATTGCCAACATTGATATTTCGGAAGATTATATTTTTTTGACAGAGACGGATCTTGGAGGCGCTGATGAAAATTTTCACGTAATATCATTAAGCAATGATGATACTACATTAACAGTTTGCGGTAGCACTAAACTGCCTGTTGCTAACAAAAATTTTAATATAAAAGTTATAGACAATTACGCGTTTATTAATTACTGGGATTGGTATGCAATTTACACTGTGGATATTAAGATTCCCTGTGCACCCGCTGTTATTGATACAATTCCTTTCGGACATGCATGGCGTGATGTTAGTGTTCACAACAGCAAAGTCTATGCACTATATACAATTGATGCAACATTTCCGACAAACCCGAAAATAATTAACCGCTCTATGCCAAAGGGCTGGGGTTGGGGCGTTGAAGCAGTAGGCAATTATCTTTATATGGCAATGGGCAGCCAACATGATAAAACAATAGTCTGTGGCGGTTTATCTGTATTTGATATTAGTAACCCTGATAATCCGGTTCAAAGAGGTCAAATAATGGCACATCCTGGCAATGAAGATGTTCAAGTTGATGTTGATGCAGTTGAAAAAAGAGTTTACGTGATTGCCGGTGAACCAAATCCCCCCGGAGCCGGCAGCATTTCACCCGGTTTGAGAATCATCAATATTTCAAATCCTGATTCTCTTGTCGAGCTAAGCAGCATAAATCTATCTATACAATGCAATGGAATACATAAAGTCGGAAAATTTGCTTATATCACTGCAAGTGATGCAAGCTCAAGAGCACTTTATATAGTTGACGTTTCCAATCCGTTAATTCCCGCTAACATTGGAAAATGGACACCTATCACACGCAAATCATTAAATTCCGTTTTTGTAAAAGATACTTTTGCGTATCTTACTTTCGGTATAACTCTTACAGTACTTAATGTTTCAGATCCATCTAACCTTCCAACCAATCCTCCTTATTTCACTTTAGATGCCGAAGCAATGGATGTTAGAGTGAAGAATAATTACTGTTTCGTTCTAACAACTCGTTCACTATGGGTGTTTGATATTACAACTCCGCTGCGACCCATTTTTATTGATAAGATTGCTGTATTTAACGAAGAATCTCGACACTTAGATATCAGCGGAGAATTGATTTATGTCAGTGCAATAGGGATTTACATTTATCGTTTTTCGCCTATCACAAGTGTGATTGAGTCGGATATCCTTCCAAATAATTTTTCATTGCATCAAAACTATCCTAATCCGTTTAATCCGGAAACGACCATTAGATATACAATCCCGTCAAACGTGAAAGGTGAAACGATAAACGTAACGTTGAAAGTTTATGATGTTCTTGGAAGAGAAGTTGCAACGCTAGTAAATGAATATCAGCAAGCCGGCTTTTACAATTCTCAATTCTCCATTCGCAATTATCAATTACCCAGCGGAGTATATTTTTACACTTTGAAAGCCGGTACCTATGTTGAGACGAAGAAGATGATTCTGGCAAAATGAAAAATTTCGGGAAAATATTTTTTCTACTCACAATTCTTGCTTTGAAAATCTACCTGGCGCAGAATATTCAAATAGCCAACGGCTGGTATTACATTGATGGGAAAAAAATTTTTGTAAAAGGCATCGGCTACGAAACGCACACCAGACCGGGACAGGTGCCATGGATTTACAAGTTCGATGCTGACCTGATTAAATTTGATTTAGAAAGAATTAAAAACGCCGGCTTTAATACTATCCGCACTTGGGGCGCTATAACAGAAGAAGAATTAAAATTAGTTGAAGAATCGGGTCTGAAAATTTTGTTTGGAATTTGGATTGACCCCGCGGGAGATTTTGGCTCGCAGTCATTTAGAACTTCAGCACTGAATCAAGTAAACGCAGTTCTCAATTACTCCAATAAGTATAAATGCATCATCGGCTATCTAATAATGAATGAGCCGCAAGTCGCTCATATCTACAATGCGGGCGCTC
>CAZEDR010000249.1:0-2201 GCA_964510975.1 uncultured Melioribacter sp.
ATGTTATAGTTATCTTGATAGAGTTTATAGAATTTTTTGCCCAAACCCGGTTTAATTCTATTGAACTTTTTAACCACGATTTGGTAATCGAACGGAATGAGAACGTTGCCAAGATCAATAACAATGACAGAATACATATTTCCTCAAATTTTGTTAAATGGTATTTAAAGATAAACTTCAACTTTTGTGTAAACTACCAGAACAATAAGAACAGATTTGAAATCTGTTTTACAAATTTTTCATTTACTCAATCCCAAATCTTCAGGAACAGAATTCGGGACAACCGTTTTCTTCTTTAATCCCAAAAGTTCACTTACTTTCTTAAACAATACCGGAATTCTAACCCGGTATTCTTCAACTTTAGTATAAACTAATGGAACAATTAATAATGTTAATAGCAGCGAACTCGTCAACCCGCCTATTAACGCCCAGGCTAAACCGGATTTCCATTCGGCACCGGAACTTGTTGAAAGGGCAATTGGAGTCATTGCAAATATCATTGTTAATGTAGTCATAAAGATCGGGCGAATTCTCATTTTAACCCCATCAATCAAAGCGTCAATAACACTTTCACCCTGTGCGCGCATAAAGTTTGTTCTATCAACCAATAGAATTGCGTTTTTTGCGACCAATCCGGTCAGCATAATAATTCCAAGAATCGTAAAAATGTTGAGAGCTTTTAAGGTCAAGGCTAGAGCAAGCAGAGCACCAATCATTGCAAGCGGTATCGAGAATAAAATTACAAACGGGTAAATGAATGAATCGTACAACGCAACCATTACCATGTAAGTAAACAAAATTGCGGCAAGCATTGCCAGACCTAAATCTCCAAACGACTCGCGCTGATTTTTAATATCACCCTGATATGAATAAGTAACGCCGGGCGGAAATTTAAATTTGGCGAACTCTTTTTCCATATCCTGAGAAATAGCGCCGGTTGTTCTTCCTCCCTGAACTTGAGAGTAAACCGTTAGAGCCGCGCTTCTTGCTTCACGCGATAATTTAGTTGGACCAGTTGATTGATAGATATTAGCGAATTGTTTAAGATAAATTTGCTGCACCTTTCTATTTGTAAAACTGATATTACCAAGATTATCTGTTTTGGAACGATCGAATGGATCAAGCACAATTCTAATATCATATTCAGTATCGCCGTCGCGCAGTGTGGAATTATCATCACCGGTTAATGCCACCTGCAAAGTTTGACCGACATCAGCTACTGATAATCCAAATGAAGTTAATTTCTTTCTATCAATTTCAATTCTTGTTTCAGGATTTCCGTCCTCTGCCGAAAGACGAACATCTGCAGTGCCCGGAATTTTTTTCACGATATTCTGAATTTTATTAGCAGTTTTCAAAACGTCATTATAATCCGGTCCGTTTATAATCAACTGGATAGGTGTTTGATTTGCAGTGCCAAAAATTCCAATCGGATTAATACGTACTTTGACACCTGGAATTCTTTGAACCATCTGTTTGATCTCGTTTCCCACCTGATCTGTGGATTTAGTTCTGGCATCTTTAGGAACAAGCGTTACAGTAATTTCAGTTGAATTACTGGAGGCAAATCCTACCAATCCTTCTGTAGAAGCGCCCACATTAGAATACATCCTTTCAACTTCAGGCATTTTACCAATCATCTTTTCGACCTGCTGAGAAACTTTATTCGTCTGCTCAATTGTTGTCCCCGGCGCCAATTCAAGAGTAACAGCAAATTCTCCACGGTCTGATTGAGTCATAAATTCTGCGCCGATAAATCCAAGCGGAATTAATGCAAATGTTGCTATGAATGCTGCAATAGTTAAAAGTGCAACTTTAATCCTATTTTTTAATGCCCATTTCAGAAGCACAACGTAATTTTCTGTAAGCTCTTTAAATTTCTTTTCGAACCATATTGCAAATTTGCCAAGTAATGTTCTTGAAGTTAGTCTTTCTAATTTAGCAAATCTCGATGCGAGCATTGGAGTTACAGTAAATGAAACGAATAAACTCATCAATGTTGAAACAACAACAACTGCAGAGAATTCTCGCAAAATGTTTCCAACAATTCCGCCAACTAAAGTTAACGGCAAAAAAACGGCAACATCAACAAATGTTATGGCAAGAGCGGCAAAGCCAATTTCATTTCTTCCGCGTAAAGCTGCTGTTCTGCTTTCCTCCCCTTTTTCTAAATGATGATAAATGTTTTCCAGAACTACAAT
>CAZEDR010000249.1:2211-3073 GCA_964510975.1 uncultured Melioribacter sp.
TGCTTGAAGTTTTGTTTTTCAATTATGTCATCTTTCTTCTAGGTGTCTATGAATATTTTCAACAACTACAATTGAGTCATCTACAAGAATTCCAACTACGAGAGAGAGTCCCAAAAGCGTCATTAGGTTTAATGTGAAACCTAAAGCCCATATTGCTATGAATGTAGAAATAAGAGAGCATGGAATAGCGATCAAAACGATTACGGAATTTCGAACGCTGTGCAGAAACATTAACATAACTATTGAAACGAGCACTACCGCAAGTGCTAGATCGCTTTTTACAGCATTAGCAGCATCAATAGTAAAGAGAGAAGCATCCTGAGCAATTTCAAATTTCAAATTATTTGCTTTATAGACACTTTCAATTCTCTGAATCTCTTTTCTGACAAGTTTTGAAACTTCAACAGCGTTAGCGTCCGTTTGTTTCTGAAGAATCAATCCGATAGTACTACGGAAATTAATACGAACAATATTTGTGTAATCTTTAATTCCATCTTCAACCTCCGCAATGTCCGATAACTTTATTTCACCGCCCAATTTAGACTCACCGATGATAAGATTTTTCAGATCTTCTACCGAAGTTAGTTTTCCCGCAACACGCACAATGAATTGACCATCCTGATCTTTTATCTTGCCGGTAGGAAAATCAAGATTAGCCGCCTTTATCACTTGAGTTACCTGCGGAATTGAAATGCCGTAAGCACGTAATTTCTGCAGATCAAGATTTACTTTAATCTCACGCTCATCTCCACCCACAAGCACAATCTGTCCAACTCCCGGCACGCGCGAAAGCAGCGGCTGAAGTTTATCTTTCACGAACTGATAAAATGTTTTTGAATCCATATCTGCCGAAACACCCATT
>CAZEDR010000249.1:3083-5187 GCA_964510975.1 uncultured Melioribacter sp.
CAAAATCGGAAGTTCATCAAGCGCAAATTTTGAGATTGTAGGCGTTTTTGCGGCGCTCGGAAGCTGGGAAGTAATCTCACCAACTTTTCTTTGAGCATCTTGAAGAGAAAGATCTGTGTTGGCAGACTGTAAAAGTTCTACAGTTATAAACGACACACCTTCCGAAGAAGTTGAACGTACATCGGAAACTTTATCCATTCCGGAAACCGCATCTTCAATTAATTTTGTAACACCGTTTTCAACTTCATTAGGCGATGCACCCGGATAAATTGTTGTAATAGTAATAATCGGCGGAGAAATTTTAGGCAGCAATTCATACTGTAGCTGACGAAAAGCAAAGAGACCCAAAACAATCAGCGCCGAGAATATGATGATTATAAGTGACGGTCTTTTTATTGATAATTCTGTAATTGTCATTTTAAAAATCCTTTTTACTTATTGAGAATCTCAACTTTTAAATTATCCACCAAATTATTTTGTCCGTTAACAACAATCGTTTCACCTTCCATCAATCCTTGAAGCACTTGGACAAAAATTCCAGATTCACTTCCAACGGTCAAGTTGCGGAGTTTCGCAATACCGTTTTCAACAACAAACACTTGAGGTTCTTTAACGCTTCCAACCAGCGCGTCTCTTGGAATAACAATAGTTTCTCTGTTTTTCAACGAAGTGAATTCAACACGCGCGAACATTCCGGCTTTAAGAGGATGAGCGCTTTCATTATTAATGCTTATTTCAACCGGATAAGTATGTGCGTCGTCCCCTTTAGAACTAACCGATTCAACTCTTCCTTTGAATGTAACACCGGGATAAACATCAACAGTAACTGTAACCGCATCTCCAGCTTTTGTAAGGAAAGCATCACTTTCGGCAAGATTTAATTTTATTTTTAATTTACTGATATTAACAATATTTGCCACCATTGTAGCTTGAGGCGCACCTTGGACCATTGAGCCAAGATCTACATAGCGGGCAGTAATGTAACCAGAAATTGGAGTTTTGATTTGTGTGTCATTGAACTGTCTTTTTGCAATAATGAATTGCGCTTCTGCCATTGCAGCTCCAAGCTTTGCCTGATCGAGCTGGGCTTCGCTGGTAGAATTTTGTTTAGCTAAAACTTGAAATCGTTCATAATCTTTTTTTGCTTTTTCATAGTTTGCTTCCGCACTCATTAATGCCGCTTTCCTTAATTCATCATCAACTTGAAAAAGAACCGTCCCGGCTTGCTTATAATCTCCAACTTTTGTGAACACTCCGGTAATTTTTCCAGCAGCTTCAGAAATAATATTTACATCGTCATTCGCCGTTATAGTGCCGACCATGTTTAATGATTCAGTTAGATTTTTTTTCTCTGCTTTACCAACGGAAACATAATAAACGTCTTTAATGCCACCGGCAGTTGTTGCTGCCATTTTTCTCTTGTTCATAAACAGCACCGTAATAATGATGGCTAAGACCACTACTACCGAAACTATTAATTTCCATCTCTTCATGATTTATTTCTCCAAATAATTAAAATTTTCCTTGTCTCACTTTATTCCCTCTCCTTTATCCGAAGGACTCCTTACGGAGGAGAGGGTTAGGGAGAGGCGTTTTACTTACCAATTGATTTGTCTAATCTTGCTTTTGCAAGTTCAAAATCTACAATAGAGTTTGTATAATTTATTTTAGCAGTTGATTGAGCAGTTTCGGCATCAACAACTTCTGAACTAAGCGCCAGACCGTTCTTAAATTTATCCGCAGTCATTCTCATGTTTTCATCAGCCTGTTTAACTGCTAACTGCGAGATTTCAATTTTTCTTTTGGATTGATCCACATTCAAATAATTTTGTGTTACTTCCAACGTAATGTTGTCTTTAATAATTCCCAATCCGTCTTCTGCCTGAGAAAGCGTTGCTTCCGCCTGTTCTGTCTGATGAGCAGTTGTAAGCCAATCCCAAATATTTAGACTCAAGTTCACACCTGCATCCCATGTATCTTTAAATTCATCTTTGGAAGGAAAGATTCTCTGATTCGGTCTGCTGTAATAATAATTTCCATACAAACTGATTTGCGGGTACCATGAGGATTTAGCCATAGTAACGCCAGCTTCGCTTGCTTTGAT
>CAZEDR010000250.1:0-5156 GCA_964510975.1 uncultured Melioribacter sp.
AACCGCATAAACTATTCATTGTTTTTTTCGATCAAAAAAGAGTGAATCATACACCGTAGGATTACTATTAACTCTTAATCCAACGCGATGTGCTCTTTTTTCAACATCGGCAGCGTAACTTTGAATTTTTATATACGCTCGAGCAATTTTATTTTGGACTATATTTGATACTGTAAAAGGTAAGTCAAGATTTCCATTGCCCTGATTCCGCCATCCCCAAGTTTCATTTTCAATCCATTCCGGAAGTTGTCTTCTAACTAATTGATCTGTAGAAAAATCGAACCAAATATTTTCTTCATAATGCAGAAAGTGATTGTAGTAATTGATTGTAGTTGTACCGGTTTCTGGTGCAATTTGGTGTACTTTAACACGTAGACCTTTTTGCTTTCCCCAAGTTAGCCAAACAACTGTTGTATCAGTGTATCGATCAATATATTCATTGTAAGGTGTGTTATAGTCATTAATTTTTCTATGCTGCCCGCCATAGTTTCGTAAACCGATAAATTCGATATAATCACTAACATCAAATTTCAGATCACCTTCACCTTTAACAAAGATAGGGATCTCTTTACCTTTGCAAAGTATCTGAAAAGTTGATGGGTCTATTTGATTTAGTTCTTTTATATGGTTAAAAAGTTGATCATAAGATAACCTATAGGTTCCATCTTTTCCGACACCCATTTTGATATAGTCTTTCGTATAGTCAATCCATTCATCATTATCGTTTTTATAGAGAGTTGTATGTTCGCTTATATTTTCTCTGGCAAATTCTTTATTGATTATTAAATCGCTGATAGCAGAACCTCTCGAAAGTTGTTTTTTTGGAGATTGAATACTAGAATTGAAAATGAGTTGAATCTTGATTTCATCTAATCGATCAAGCGAGTGTTTAAGTTGATCATACATGTAGTTAAAGACGGAAAGATGCAAACACCAGTTTTTCTCCAATCGTATAACACCATGATTTATGAATTCGGGATTTATAATTCTATCCCATTCTTCCAACTCTTCAAATATAAGCTTTCCATCTTTACTTGATTTTAGTAAGGGGTTCAATGATGGGATTGCATCTACAACCTTACTTTTTTGAGAACTGAATACTATCTTTGGTCCTTGAGATGAAGGCAAAGCAATGAAGAATTCACTCTTAGGAATCTGAAATGAACCGGGTTTTGATTCATCTACATATTCGCCAAATTTTATGTAGTTCATTCCTTCTTTTTTATTGAGTGTAAATTTCGGCGGCATAAGCACTATTGTTAAACTTAATTTATTACCCTCATATTTCTCTTCAACCAATTTAAATTGAGAAAATGTAGGATGAGCCGTCAAAAGTAACAGTAATACTAAAAATACATATACATTTTTCATGAACTAATGTGAAATCCTATTAAATAATTGGAGATAACTATTTGCCATAATGGTAGAAGAGAATTTTTTCTCAACACTCTCCTTTAATTGACTACCAATTCTTTTTCTTAGAAGTTTATCATTCATAAGTTTTTCTATCAAAAGTGATAATATCGTATAATCTTCAGTCGGAAATATAAAACCAGAAACCCCATCTTCGATGATTTCGGGAATGGCTCCAGAATCCGCAGCAATTACACATTTTGACATGATGCCAGCTTCGATAATACTTAATCCAAATGACTCTACTCTGGATGGGACTATGATTAAATCTGCTTTTATAATTTCACTCCATGGTGTTGATTCTGATTTAAGATATTGTGCATTAACCTCAAGGCAACCCGCTAACTTTTCTAATTCTGATTCGAGAGTTCCTTCTCCAATTAATTTTAATTTGAAATCGCTCTTTTTTTTAAGCATACCAAGAGCTTTAATTAAAATTTCAAATCCTTTCTCTTGTTCAAATCTTCCAAACGCTAATACAATATTATTAGAATCCTCGGAAGATTCAAGTTGATCAGGCTCCGTAACGCCGTTATAAATTGTGGTGACCTTTTCACTGCTGATCTTATAATAATTTACAAGATGATTCTTAATATAGTCACTAACTGCAATCAGATGATCACTACGATAGCTTAGAACTCTATTATCCGTCGTTAAGGAGTGCACTGTCGAAAAACTCTTTATTTTATAGTGAAACATTATTCTTGAGACAAGTGCAATTAATTCACAGTATCTGTGATGCGAATTTATAATTTTGATTTTGTCACTAATTACAACTTTTCGAAGTAAATATGCACTTTTAAGTATTGAATAAATCTTCTTCACCTCGGGATTGCATGGGATAAAAATAAATCGACACTTTAGATGAACAGTGAGATTGGCATGGCTCTCTTTATTGGTTATGATTAGGTATTCTATTCCCTTCCTTTCAAACTCTTCTGCAAGAGAGATTACTATTCTAGTCCTTCCGCAAACAGATTTTATGTTAGGAGTAAATAGAGCTATCATTTTTTTGTATTCGATTTTTTACTGAAATCAAAAAAAATTGTGGAAATTCATAAAAGTATCGTGTAGCAAGTCGCAATGGTTCTTGAAATAATCTATATAACCATTCAAGTGAAAGAATTCTAAAAAACTTCGGCGCCCTTGAAATCTTGCCCGAAAAAAAAGAGAAAAAGGCACCAACAGTAATAATTACACAATTTGTCAGATTCGTGTAGTTATCCAAAATCCAAAGCTCTTGTTTGGGAACTCCCATTCCAATTAAGACAATGTCTGGTTTTAAATAATTAATGATTTCGATCACCTTTTCATCAGAGTAATTAAATCCGCTTTGATGCCCAAGAATTTTAATGCGTTTATATTGCTTTTGAATTCTTAAGATCATTCGCTCCAATACTTCTGTTGTATCTCCAAAAAGGAAAATGGAGTAATTATTCAAATCTGCATACGAAAGTAATTCGAAATGAATATCTGTACTAATTAACTTCTTAAACGACTTTACATTTTCCCTCCATAAGGTTTTCAGAATAATAAACATTCCAGTGGAATCAGGATAAAAAATGTAATTACCTTCTACCTTCAGGGGATTATAATGATTATATCTCGACAAACGAAAATCAGTACAAACAATTGCAGTTTTAATCCTATTTTTAACACCGTAGTTAATTTTTTTAAAAATAATTTCTTTACTTACGAGTTGTAATGGAATATCGTAGAATTTGATTTCTTTCATTTCGTTATCTTAAATATTTCACCACCGTTTCGAATACTTCTTCAGGAGTGACATTTTCTAAACAGTATCTTTTTGAATGAATACATCTCCACTCGCAACCCGCACAATCAACTGGTTTAAATATCAGCTTTTCGTTTTCAGAATTTAAGTATGGGAAAAATATTCCGCTAGAGCCGCATCCAATTATTGCAATTCTATTCTTATTGAGTGCTTTAGCAATATGAGTAAAACCGGAATCATTACCAATAAATAATTCTGAGAGAGAAAGAAGCGCTGAGCTTTCTATCAAAGTTAATTCTCCGGCAATATTATAAACATTTTCCAGACCTATAATTAATTCATTTACTCTATCTCTTTGTTTCCTATTACCCTGGCAAAATATTATTACTTCCAGCTTGTTCAATTTATAAATAAGAGTTTTATAATTTTCGAAAGGCCAATTCTTTACTTCAAGATCGCTGAACGGCTGAATAATGATGAACTTACCTGTACCGTTTACAGTATACTTTTGAAAATACAGTTTTGCCCACTTTCGATATCCTTCGTCAACATCTAATTTCAAAGCTCGTTGAGGACTCTTTCCGGTTAAGAATTCCAAGGTATTAATTTGTTTTTCAAACTCTGTGACATTTGAAAAATCTAATACATCAGAATAGTATCGATTATAAATCCGCCTAAAAATCCTTTTTAAGTATCTAGAATCGTTACTTAAACAGTATTTATTGACTGCACCGGAGAGTAAGGTTAGTTCATCGTTTATTGGTCCACGGGCAGTTGTCAAATTCACTGCTGTACACAAATTTAATTTGTTTAGTTTACTCAGAATATGATAACGATAGATTAATGATCTTTTATATATAGACCTATTCCAATCAATAAATTGGATTTTCCCTTTGTATGATTCGAATAAATTTCTATACTCGTCTTTAATAAGCAAATAAATTGCTGATTTTGGATCAAAAAGATTTTCATTAACAATAAGGGTGGTAGTAATAATTAGATCACCTATTTGACCTGTATTTATAAATAGCATATTCTTTGTATTAGAATTTCGTTGCTTTCTGATAGTGACTGATAAGAGATAAAAAAGAAAAAGTGAGCAAATATTTTTAAAGTAAATCCAGAGTGCTGGTCTGTCAATTCTATTTTGCAATCTATTTCTCCCTGTTGAAATATTGCGGATCAAACAATGGCATATTCCCATAGTTATAAAACTGCTGGACTACTTTCCTTAATTTCATTCTTCCTTTATAATACTTGGGCGTATTTCTTACTAAATGGGATAAAGAGTAGAGGAATTCTTTCCAATATCGATATCTGGCAGCAATGACAAATCTGTTTGCTATCCACTTGAAAGAGTAAAGCAATGTGAATCGAAGAGAGAATCTCTGAATCAGAAAAATGAAATAATTAATGAAATAGTTCCTGTACCTGTATTGTGATGTAAACGGATTCTCTTTTTTATCACCTCTAGAATCAAGGTTTTGATTGTGACATACTATTGAATCCGGGCAATATTTTATTTTGAATCCAATGTCATAACATCTCGCACTATAATCTAATTCATGTAGGTAAATAAAGTATTGTTCATTAAACAACCCTACTTCCTCAATCACTACCCTTTTTATCAAAGCACCACAACCAACAAAAAAGAATGGCTCATCTAGAAATTTTTCGGTCTCGCTCTTTTCTATTCTATTATTATAAACTTTATAAGCAACTATCCCAATCTCACTTTTGTTCATCAGAATTTGTACTCCCCGTTGTAAGGAATTATCATGGGGGTAACTATCATCATCCAAAACAAGTATATATTCACCCTTCGCAATTTTAAATCCTTCGTTCCATCCTGCGATCCCAATATTTTTTTGCATTTTTATGAGAGTAACATTTTCGAAATCTTCTTCAACCATTTCAGCACTGCCGTCGTTCGATGCATTATCAACAACAATAACTTCTATGTTCTTATAGTCCTGTCCGTACACTTTTTCTAAAGTGTTTCTTAATT
>CAZEDR010000251.1:0-5131 GCA_964510975.1 uncultured Melioribacter sp.
CTTTTTCAGTAATCTCTTCAGCGACGGATTTAGGTACTTCTGAGTAGTGCGAGAACTGCATTGAATAAATTGCACGACCTTGTGTCATAGACCGCAACGTAGTTGCGTATCCAAACATTTGAGCAAGCGGTACCATTGCTCTGATTACTTGCGCATCCTTTCTCGAAGTAAAACCTTCGATTTTTCCTCTTCTCGAGTTGATGTCTCCCATTACATCTCCAAGATACTCTTCGGGAGTTGTAATTTCAACACTCATCATCGGTTCAAGAAGAATTGGCCCAGCTTTCAAAGCGCCTTGTTTGAAGGCCATTGAAGCAGCAACCTTAAACGAAATTTCATCTGAGTCAACATCATGGTAAGATCCATCGTACAATTTAGCTTTAACATCCACAACAGGATATCCAGCTAATACACCATTACGTAATGCATCTTTCAAACCATTTATAACCGGGTTAATAAACTCTTTAGGAACTGCACCACCAACAATCGCATTTTCAAATTCAAAACCTTTACCAACTTCGTTCGGTTCAAACTCAATCCAAACATGACCAAATTTACCACGTCCACCAGACTGCTTAACGAATTTACCTTCAGCCTGAACCAATTTAGTAATTGTTTCTCTATATGCAACTTGAGGTTTACCAACATTAGCTTCAACTTTGAATTCGCGTTTCATTCTATCAACTAGAATTTCAAGGTGAAGTTCACCCATACCGCTAATCAATGTCTGACCAGTTTCATCATCAACTTTCACCTTAAACGTCGGATCTTCATCGCTCAGCTTAACCATTGCATCAGACAACTTATCTTGATCGGCTTTTGTCTTAGGTTCAATCGCAATTTGTATAACCGGTTCCGGGAATACCATTCTTTCTAAAATAATAGCATCGTCTTCAGTACATAAAGTATCGCCCGTTCTAGTATGTTTCAATCCAACAACTGCTGCAATGTCTCCAGCGCGAATGCTGTCTAAATCTTCACGGTGGTTTGCGTGCATTTGCAAAACTCTACCAACTCTTTCCTTCTTATCACTAACAGAATTATAAATGTATGAACCAGCTTCTAATGAACCAGTATAAACACGAATAAAAGTTAGCTTGCCAACAAAAGGATCTGTCATAATTTTGAAAGCAAGAGCAGCAAATTTTTCTTTTGGATCAATCTTTCTTTCAATATGATCATTTTTATCAACGTGATGCGCTTCTAGGTTACCGGAATCCATTGGAGACGGTAGAAAATCCACAACAGCATCCAGTAACTGCTGAACACCTTTATTTTTGAAAGATGAACCGCATAAAACCGGAATTATCGTTGACTTTACTGTAGCAACACGTAAAACTCTTCTTACATCTTCTTCAGAAATCTCTTTACCTTCTAAATACTGCTCAAGTAAAGTATCATCAACATCCGAAACCGCTTCTAACATCTGTGTTCTATAAGTCTGAGCTAATTGAACCAAATCAACTGGAATATCAACAGTCTCAAAAGTTGAACCTAGAGTTTCTTCGTTGAACATGATAGCTTTCATGCTCATTAAATCAATGATGCCTCTAAACAAATCACCTTCGCCCACCGGAATAGTAATAGGAATAGCATGAGCGCCTAACTTTTCTTTCATCATTTGAACTGCATGAAAGAAATCAGCGCCAACTCTATCCATTTTATTAACAAAGGCAATACGAGGAACAGAATACTTATCAGCTTGTCTCCAAACTGTTTCAGATTGAGGTTCAACTCCGCCAACTGCACAGAAAAGAGCTATTGCCCCATCTAAAACTCTTAAAGATCTTTCAACTTCAACAGTAAAATCTACGTGACCTGGAGTATCAATAATATTTATCTGATGATCTCTCCACTCAGTCGTAGTTGCAGCACTTGTAATAGTAATACCACGTTCTTTTTCTTGCTCCATCCAATCCATGGTAGCGCCACCATCGTGAACTTCTCCCATTCGATGCAATTTACCAGTATAGTATAGAATACGCTCTGTTGTCGTAGTCTTACCAGCATCGATGTGAGCCATGATACCAATATTTCTAACCTTGTTTATTTCAACTCTTTTATTCGACATCTAACTCGGAATCCCTTGCTTACCACTTGAAGTGAGCAAACGCTTTGTTTGCTTCAGCCATTCTGTGTGTATCTTCTTTTTTCTTTACAGCCGAACCTTCATTGTTCGAAGCTGCTAGTAATTCAGCAGCTAACTTTGCCGCCATTGATTTATCTTTTCTATCTCTTGAATATGTTCTTATCCATCTTAACGCTAAAGCTATTCTTCTTTCTGGTCTAACTTCCATTGGAACTTGGTATGTAGCACCACCAACACGACGACTTCTAACTTCAACTAATGGCTGAACATTTTGAAGAGCTTTCTTATAAACTTCTAAAGCTGGTTTTTTAGCTTTAGCTTCCATTAAATCGAAACTATCATAAACAATATTTCTTGCAGTAGATTTTTTACCATGCCATGTCAAATAATTAATCAGTTTTGCAACCAAAAAATCGTTGAATTTTGGGTCTGGTTTAATATACTTTTTTTCTGCTCTTTTCTTTCTCATAGGTTATTTCGCTTTTGGTTTCTTAGCGCCATATTTAGATCTAGCTTTTTTGCGATCTTCAACACCGGCAGTGTCTAATGTTCCTCTAATAATGTGATAGCGAACACCAGGTAAATCCTTAACTCTACCACCGCGAATCATAACAATTGAATGCTCTTGTAAATTGTGGCCTTCTCCTGGTATATATGCAGTAACTTCAATGTGGTTGGTTAAACGAACACGAGCTACTTTTCTTAAGGCTGAGTTAGGTTTTTTAGGAGTAGTGGTGTATACTCTAGTACACACTCCTCTTTTTTGAGGACAACTATCAAGAGCTGGAGCTTTACTCTTGGTAATTACCACTTTTCTACCTTTTCTAACCAACTGATTAATCGTTGGCACGCACTATCCTCCAATATTTACATTTTTATTAAAATTCAGACTTCAAATTTATCGAATATCTGCAATGTTGTCAAGAAATAAAGGGAAAAAAATCACCTTTTAGACAGATTCTTTTTCAGCATTCTCCGGCTCAGCAACTACAGGAACTTCCACTTCATCTGCCGTAAGAATAATATCAAGATATTTCTTTAATCCTGTGCCTGCTGGAATAAGATGTCCCATTACAACATTTTCTTTTAGACCAATTAGATTATCTACTCTAGCTTCAGTTGCTGCATTAGTTAATACTTTTGTTGTCTCTTGGAACGAGGCCGCAGAAATAAAACTTTCCGTAGAAAGTGCTGCGTGCGTAATTCCAAGTAAAATATTATCAAAAGTACCAGGTTCTGCATCTCTCGCTTTAATTGGTTTTTTAGCTTTCTTAGTCAAATCTGCATTTAGTTCACGGAATTTCAACTTTGTAATCAACTGGCCAACTTTATATTTTGACTGTCCGGGATCCTCAATATGAACCATTTGTTTTGTGCGTTCATTTTCATCGTTAAGCTTGTTACGATCAACAAGGTCTTCTTCGATGAAATTTGTATCTCCAGCAGAGATAATCTGCAATTTTTGTAGCATTTGGCGAACAATGACTTCAATGTGCTTATCGTTGATCTTTACACCCTGCAAACGATAAACGTCTTGAATTTCGTTCACTAAATATTCCTGTACTGCATTTGTACCTTTGATCTTCAAAATATCATGAGGGTCAATTGGTCCATCTGTGATTTTTTCACCAGCCGGTATTTCATCACCTTCTTGAACTAAAATATGTTTACCATAAGGAACCGGATAAATTTTCTGCAAAGTGCCGTCTAAAGATTCAATAATTATTTCTCTCGAACCTTTCTTTCTTGCGCCAAATTTAACGCGTCCTTCAATTTCCGATACAACAGCCGGATCGTGTGGACTTCTAGCTTCAAAAAGCTCAGTTACTCTAGGGAGACCACCAGTAATATCTCTCGTTTTAGATGCTTGTTTAGAAATCTTAGCAAGGATTGTTCCTTGTTGTATTGATTCACCCTCTTCAACTGAGAGGTATGCTCTTGTAGGAATGTTAAATACTTTTTCTTGACCATTTGTGCCCTTAACCATGATGCTCGGTGTAAGGTTTTTATCTTTCGATTCAATAACAACTTTCTGAACGTGGCCGGTTTGTTCATCTGCTACTTGTTGAAGTGTTACGTTGTCAATTAAATCAACAAAAGAGATGGTACCACCAAAGTCTGCAATAATTACGGCATTATATGGATCGTGATTGTATAAAGGCTGACCTTTTTTAACAACCTGCCCATCATTAACCATTATTTCGGAACCATAAGGGATATCAAACTTTTTGATCTGACGATTATCGTCATCAAAAAGACCCATAGCACCACGGCGACCAATAACAACTTTAACTTTACCAAAGAAATCAGTTTTTTCAACTAGATTAATCTTATCAAACCGAACTGTACCGGCTACGTTTGTCTCAACTTGTGATTGAGAAGCAATACGTGATGATGTACCGCCTAAGTGGAAAGTACGAAGTGTAAGCTGTGTACCAGGCTCACCGATGGACTGAGCAGCAATAATTCCTACTGCTTCACCAATCTCTACAAGAGCGCCAGTTGTTAAATTACGACCATAACACTTTGCGCAAACACCGCGTTTAGATTCACAAGTTAATACTGTACGAATATAAACTTGATCTATGTTAGACTCATCAATCTTTTCAGCAATTTCTTCACTAATTAAATCACCAGCTTCTACTAAGGTTTCATCTGTCTTAGGATCATAAACATCTTCTTGAGCAACACGACCAATAATTCTTTCTGCAAGTGGTTCTCTTTCTTGTTCAACATCTTTAAGAGCGGTTACATAGATACCACGAATTGTACCGCAATCAGTTTCTGAGATAATTACATCTTGAGCAACATCGCATAATCTTCTTGTCAAGTAACCAGCATCCGCAGTTTTAAGAGCTGTATCAGCAAGACCTTTACGAGCGCCGTGAGTAGAAATAAAATACTCAAGAACTGAAAGTCCTTCTTTGAAGTTAGCAACAATTGGATTTTCAATAATTTCACCAGCTTGGCCGCTCAATGATTTTTGTGGTTTCATCATAAGACCACGCATACCGGCAAGCTGTTTAACTTGATCTTGCGATC
>CAZEDR010000252.1:0-5070 GCA_964510975.1 uncultured Melioribacter sp.
ATGGTGATCTTTATGAGCGCCGCCAAGCGGTTCAGGAATAATCCTATCAATAATTCCTTGTTCTAACAAATCTTCAGCAGTAAGTTTTAGTGCTTCGGCAGCTTGTTCTTTGTATTCCCAGCTTCTCCATAAAATACTCGAACAAGATTCGGGACTAATTACAGAATACCATGTGTTCTGTAACATTAAAATTCTGTCGCCAACTCCAAGTCCAAGCGCACCTCCGCTTGCACCCTCACCAATAATAACAACAACAATCGGAACACGAAGACGGCTCATCTCTAAAAGATTTCTAGCGATTGCTTCCGCTTGCCCACGTTCTTCTGCTTCCAAACCAGGATACGCACCAGGTGTATCCAACATAGTGATAACCGGAATTTTAAATTTTTCTGCAAGTTTCATTAAGCGTAAAGCTTTGCGGTAGCCTTCCGGATTCGGCATTCCAAAATTTCTGAAAACATTAGATTTTGTATCGCGCCCCTTCTGATGCCCAATGATCATCACTGTTTGATCATCAATCTTTGCAAGCCCGGCTACAATTGCGTGATCATCTTTGAAAGTTCTATCACCATGCAGCTCGATAAATCCTTCTGTAAGCATATAGATATAATCAAGTGTGTATGGGCGCTCCGGGTGGCGGGCAAGTTGTACTCTCTGCCAACGGGTAAGGTTGCTGTAAATGCTTTTTTTTAATTCAAGAACTTTTTCTTCAAGCGTTTTAATTTCTTTAGAAATGTCGAGAATGGTTTCATGTTTACGCATTTCTTCAATTTTATTTTCGAGATCGATAATCGGTTTTTCGAAATCGAGAACGTTTTTTGCCATTTTTACTCCGTCCTAAAAAACATTTTTGAAAATGTCTTACCAATAATTTCCAAGTCTAACCAAAAATTTTGATTTCTCGCGTAGAAAATATCCATCTTTTTCATTTCATCGGTATCGGTCTGGTTTAGATTTTCAATAAACCAAAAACCGGTTAAGCCGACTTTTCCAACATACAATCCATCTTGGTAAGAAGAAGTTCTAGGGCCGATAAAAGATTTGCTTCCAACACACACTTGCGGAACGCCGAGTACGAACTGAGTAAAACTGCCCTTTCGTGATGTGAACTTCCGGAACAAATATATAAACGGATAAACCAAAAACAAAGTTAAGACTCCGGCTATAAGATCGAAGAGTCTTTTGGTTATCCTACTGCTCAAAGTTGAAACATTATAATTTACCTTCAATAAAGATATGTCATCAAGCATTGTCATTGATGACTTACCTACTAAATAATCCATCTCTTTACCAACAACAAGAAATTCAACGTTCATTCCTTGGCAATCGGAAACAACAGAAAACATTTGATTGAAAGGGAGATCATCTGATGAAAAAATAACTTTCTCAACTCTCTCTTCTTCAATAATCTTTTTGATGTTTTCTGTAGAGCCTAAGAACTTATAAGCGCCTATTTTTTCTCCTATAGTTCTTCTTGTTAGACCGATGTAGCCTATAACTTGGTAAAGCTTAACAACACTAGATTTCAGTTTAGTAGCAACTTCTTCAACATGGTTTTCGCTGCCTACAATTAATGTTCTAGATTTTCTAGTATCTGCTCCTATCCCAACTCTAAAAATTATTTTAAAAGCAATTCTCCAAAACAGAAACGCCGTAAAACATACTGCGTAAGTTATTAACACCACTGCGCGACTGAATCCAAATTGCTTGAAAAAGTATGTAGTTGCCGATAGAAACAATAATCCGTAAACAAGCGAAATAAACATTCTAAGAACCGAAATAGAGTTTTTCTTGTAAGCTCCGCTCAATAGAGAAATAAATATTTGAATGAGAGAGGGAACAAAGTAAACCCACGGTTTCGCATATGCCGGAAATCCGTGTATGCGCGATTCAAGATAAATCTTTTCGGAAACGATTATGGCTGTTGTAAAAACCAATAAGTCTGCAATTATTGAGACTATAGAGAGTTTATAAACATTTGCAAAGGCAATAAGTTTACGAAACACAATTGCCATCTGAAGAATTGATTCTACAATTATTGAAGTCGAGAAATGTTTCCTCACAAAAAGATGCATTGCATCATAAAATACTTTTGTTTCATCTATACTGCTTCGTTTTGTACTTTCACCTTTATAGTGAATAATTTCCGTACTATGAACATAATTAACTTTAAATCCGGCTTTCTGAGTTCGGTAGCAAAGGTCTAAGTCTTCTCCATACATAAAAAACTGCGGATCGAAGCCGCCAATCTTTTCATAGACATTTTTACGCATCATCATAAACGCACCGCTAACAGCATCTACTTCGTAAGTTTGGTTTTCATCAAGATAAGTTAGGTTATAGCGAGCAAATAATTTGCTCTTTGGAAATAGCGAGCTCAATCCCATAACTTTTGTAAAAGATGTCCACGGACCGGGAAACCCTCTTCTGCATGCAAGTTGCAACGATCCATCGGGATTCAAAACTTTGCAACCGGCGATTCCGGAATTAGGATTTGTTTCGAAGAAGTTAATCATTTTGGTAAAGGTATCTTCCCTTACAATCGTATCGGGATTGATAAGTAAAAAATATTTTCCTCTTGCTAACGCCATTGCTTGATTATTTGCTGCACCAAAGCCAACATTTTTTGTGTTATCTATCAAATTAACCGACGGATACTTTTCCCTAATTGCCTCAACGCTTCCGTCATCGGAAGCATTATCAACAACAAATATTTCGCTGGTTAAATTAGATGAGGCCTTGCGGATTGACTCTAGCAGATTCAGAACGAATTCTTTTACGTTGTAGTTTACTATTATGATTGATAGGTCGATCATCAGAAATTAATTAAGTGTTCCAAATAAGCTTTTGAAACGAAGCTTCCAAACCATTGTAATTGCTTCTCGAACGATCTTCTTGGACATCTTAGAAGTTCCTTCAACTCTATCAACAAAAGTAATAGGCACTTCTCTTATTTTGAATCCCAACTTATATGCTTTGTAATTCATTTCTATTTGGAATGAGTAACCGTTTGAATGGATCTTGTCCAAGTTAATTGCTTGTAATACTTGTCTGCGGAAACATTTGAATCCGCCGGTTCCGTCTTTGATCGGCATACCGGTTATAAAACGTGAATATAGATTTGCAAAGTAGCTAAGCAGCAATCTTCTTATAGGCCAATTAATAACACGAACCCCGTAAATGTATCTGCTTCCAATTACTAAATCATAATCTTTTATTGTTTCTAAAAAGGTTTCAATCTCTTGCGGGTCGTGAGAAAAATCTGCATCCATCTGAATTGCGTAATCGTATTCGTTTTCAAGCATGTATCTGAACCCCGCAACGTATGCAGTCCCAAGTCCCATTTTTCCCGGACGTTCAATTATCTTAATCCTCGGGACAGACTTTGCGGCTTCTTTCACCCAGTCAGCAGTTCCATCCGGTGAATTATCATCAACAACTAAAACATCAATTGCCGGAAAAGAGCTAAGAATATCGGGCAGCAATCTTTTGATATTATGAATTTCATTGTACGTAGGAATAATAACCAAGCTTCTCATTCGTAATGTCCCTTTCCAAAGAAAACTACAAAAACAGTTTTAAATATTATTTTGAAATCCATCCGCAAACTCATGTTCTCAATATAAAATAAATCATAACGAAGTTTTACTTTTACGTCATCAATAGTTTCATCGTATTTATGTTTAACTTGAGCCCAACCGGTAATTCCCGGCCGAACTTTTAATCTTCTCTTATACAGCGGTATCTCTTTAGAAAGTTTCTCAACAAAGAAAGGTCTTTCCGGGCGGGGACCCACGAAGCTCATATCTCCTTTCAACACATTATATGCTTGTGGTATTTCATCCAATCGAACTTTGCGAACAAATTTTCCAACACGTGTAATTCTAGGATCGTCTTTAGTAGACCACACCGGGCCCGTATGTTTTTCAGCATCAGTGTACATTGTTCTGAATTTTAGTATCCTGAATGGTCTTCCATTTAGACCGCTTCTCTCTTGCCGGTAAAAGATTGGTCCCGGGCTATCCAGCTTAAGTAAAATTGAAGTCACAATTGTTACCGGAGAAGTGATAATCAAAAGTAAAAGTGAAAGTACAATATCCATTACACGTTTAAGTTTCTTTTCCCAAACCGGCATCAACTCAGGCATAACATCTATTAAAGGGAAGCTGTAGAGTTGTGCAATCTTTGCTTGCCCGCTGATTATATCATATAAATCGGGGACCATTTTGATTTCAATATTCTTATCCCCACACCGTTCAATTACATCAACAATAATGTCTTCATCATTGCGGCCAAGCGAAATAATTATGTTAGTGATGCTTAATCTATCAATCACCTTCTCCAAATTTGAGACTACATCAATAACTTTAATATTCTTAAACTCTTTTCCTATTTCATTCTCGTTAGCTGTTACATAGCCGACGATATCCAAACCAAGTTCTTTAAATCTGCTAACGGAAGTATGAACTTCGTTTGCTTTTTCATTGAAGCCGACAATCAAAGCATTTCTTCTTCCAATCCCACCGGCCAAAAGATGTCTTTGAACACTTCGAATTACTAATCTGCCGGTTCCAACAATTCCGAAAAAGATTCCCCAATAGAAAAATATGTAGAAGCGGTTTGCAGACTGAACTTCGCGAATGTAGTCATCGTACAAAATAATGAAGAATATCAAAAAGATTCCCACGAAAGAAGATTTGAACAAAGTTGAAAGCTCATCTAGTCTCGAAAGCGCGAACCATGTTCGGTACATCCCCACAAAAGTGAAAATGATAAGCCAATAAAAATATATGACCACCATTGGCAGCAACACATCCGGCTGAGTAAAAAGTTGGAACCATCCGGTTTCCACTCTTACATAAAAGAAAATGAGCCATGCGAGGTTGATTGTTAAAAAGTCGGTTAGTAATACTAATATTTTTTCAATCTTTTTATTCATTCTATAAATCTGTTATTAATGTTTTATTTGTTCAACTACGTTGGACTAAAGTCCATTACTAGTTGCTGTTCTTTTCTAACCCCACGCTTAAGAGGGTGTGTGAAAAATAATTTTGTAAGGCATTATTCTTA
>CAZEDR010000253.1:0-4494 GCA_964510975.1 uncultured Melioribacter sp.
CTCCATTCTCAATTCTCAATTTGCAATTATAAGTTCCGGCTTGTTTGTATTCATCTACAAGAGTTGCTACTTCATTACCCAACACATCATATACTATTAAGCTGACTTTGCTTGCCGCTTGTACCTTGTAGCTAATTGTAGTTACCGGATTAAACGGATTAGGATAATTCTGATACAGCTTAAACTCTGTAGGAGTATTCAATTTGTAATCTTCAATATCTGTGCTATTCACGTCATCTTTGCCTGGAGAACCATGTATTGCAAACGAAGCACGCCAGTTGGAAGCATCATTCAAATTTCCGCTTGGGTTTGCATCCTTTGAAACAAGAGAATATCCGCCTCCATCTGGCGTAGTTGGCCAAGGACTCGAATCATCATACTTAATAGAACAAAGAGTATCGTTCGTAGCCGATGCCAATAATATTTTCTCTCCGCTATTATCAAGTTGTCCTACATATTCTCCAAAAGGACTGGCGTTATATCTAACCGCAAATTCTGTTTTGTTGGATGCCAGTAAAAGAAAACTATTTGGCTCTATCATCGTTCCAACCGGAAAAGTATAATCTATTCCCTCAGCAAATTTTGCCAATGATAAGTTAAGAGAAACATTCCCGGTGTTTTTTAATTCTATAAATTCATATTCGCCGTCATCAATTGAGCCATTGTCCAAGGGGTGATAATGGATTTCCGTAATCTTCAAACTTTTTAATTCTGTGTTGAGATTCAGTTCTATTTCGTGAAGCGCGCTCCAGTTATTCCCGTTAAAAATTCTGGCTTTCAAAATCATAGTCTCATTAACAACCAATTCGAACGAGTCGCCTCCATCATTGCCGGAAGGGGAAATTGTCCCACCAATGGCTCTAGGGTCTTGTCCATCAATCGTGTAAATAATTGTTCCGCCGGGAGTGTGAGGATTAGATAATTTAATCTTCTCACCAATACTCACCTGCTGCTTAAGGCCGGTAATAGTTTTTCCGCTGATTTCAAATACCGGAGGATTAATGGAAGAATAAAGATTTGCATTCAAAAGCTGGCTTAGAACAACACCAGGCCGAAATGAGAAATAGTTTTTTACAATATCATCAATCGCCGGTTGCCAGTGGTCGCCTTTTGTCCTTGCAGGAGAATAGTATGTATCACCCCATCGAGCAGATTCTCCAATGATTGCAAGTTCAATTTCTTTTGCGCGTGCTTTGAAGAGAGCGGTGGTCTTTGGTGTGGTCAATATTCCATCATTAAAGAAATGTTTATAAACATGATCCGCAAATTTCATTCTGTATTCGGGATTCGAAGAGAGTCTGTAATGCAGCCACTGCGGATTGAATGAACCAATATTTGTGATATTCATTTTAATATTTACTCTGTTCTCATAAAGTCCAATTCCCGGCCCTTCACCAGCAGTTGTACGTAAAGAATGCTCAGCATCGTGCTGGAAAAACTTAAAGCCTTCATTTGAATTTCTATTGTAGATAGCAAAAAAATTGTTGATCATATTATCGCTGCCGAACTTTGATACCGGTGCATCATAATTGCCGGTAAAAAAAATAATAATCATGTAATCGATTAGATTGTCGAGATCAACAAGATTTTTATATGTGCTGTTTAAAGTTCCATCTACATTTCGGCCTTGCACTTTGAAGTACTCTCCGTAAGAAGTATAACCTACTTTGCAAGAATTCCAAAGAGCAGTATAAGCTGCTAGATTACCCGAAGTTGCCTCAATTTGTTTGTTGTCGTCGGGTTTTATTACATCGTAATCTTCTTCGTTTCCACCCAAATAACTTTCCGCAAAATTTTCTTCAGATCTTTCCTGTGTTTGATAGAGTCCCCAATAAACACCATTCAAATAAAGATGATAAAATCGGCTTCGTGTGTAGGGATGTCCCATCTTGCCTTGAACATCTCTTGAAAAAACTTCCGTGATGAAGGTATTGTATTCACCCATATGACCGGGATAGCTCCACGCATAATTCTGCGCGGTACGTAAATCAATTTTATCAAACTCATCAGTTCCTTCATCACCAAATAGCGGGTAGCGCAGTTTGCTATCGCCGTAATCGCTTCTAAAGAATAAGCGAAACGCATGTTTGGGATTATCGCCGTGACTGCTCCATCCGCCTCGAATTCTAATTCCGGCATTAATTTGAAAACCTAAACTACCATCAGGATTAAGTAATTCAACTGATGTCGGCCGTTCCCAATCACTGCCTGAATTCAATGCGTTCATATAAATGCCGGTAGTTTTAGAAAAGAAGTGTTCGATATTTGTAGCAATCGAAATTGAGGGAATCGCTAATAGAGCATCATCAATTATGTCTTTATAACGAGCGTCATTATAAACATCCGGGTCCATTCCATAATCTATTGCTTGCGGGTTTGCGCTGGTAGAAGCTGCCGGCCAATCTGCTGCCGGTTTTTGTCCTTGTGTAGAAAGTGATTGAATTTTATCGATGAAGATATAAGTGTGTGTTATAGTCTTACTAAAAGAATTATCAGATGATTTTACACAAGCCCTAACAACAACACTAGGCGATTTTGGTTTGTTGCCTATAGTTGTTGCCGGATCAATTCTAACAGAAACCGGAGAATTTTGTGTGATTGCGTTTGGCGAAGTTTGAGGATCGGAACTATCAAGTGTGTATTTGATTGTTGCACCGGTTAGTGAAGTTGATATTGTCAAATCGAAATTCTGTTTGTAAAACCCTCTTGGAACAGAAAATTCCGGTGCATCGATAACTGTCTGAGCAGATAGATCGAATAACTGAATCAAAAATAGCATTACAACTGTTGGAAGAAACGAGAAGTAACTTTTAGAAAACATTTTACCTCGGGAAATGGAAGTGAAAGCAAGCAATAAGAATACTCTGTCTAAAATTTGCGCGGGAAATATAATGATATGCGGATTGAATATTGAGTGCTATAATATTCTCTTAATTAAATACCCGGTATCAAAGCAAATGTTTTTTGAACCTAGCTTTTTGAACGAGAATAATTTTTAGTTAGAGTAACAATTCTATCTAAATCAATCATTGAAATACATTCAAGATTATTTGGGCATACTTTCTTCCAGCAAGGAGAACACTCCAAATCTTTTTGATACAATTTTTCACCGCGTCCGTAAATCTCAATCTCAGCAACGCATGAAAGTCCAAACCATGCAGTCACATGCTTCTTAAGTCCGATTGCCATGTGCATACCGAATGAATCACCGGTAATTACTAAATCTGCAATGCTCATAAAGCAAGCACCGCGGCGTAAGCCAAGGGTGGAAGGAGTGTTTAATACTTTAGAATCTCTTGAGGAAGTGAATCAATTATTTGCTGATTGCGCTCTGTGTCTTCACGACCGCCAAATAATACGATTTTGAGATTATCTTCCTTCGCAAATTCATTTATCAGATTAACATGTTGCTCAATAGTCATTTTCTTATTAGGGAAAAGAAATGAACAACCGGTATTGAAGCCAACGTAGTACTTTGTAGAATCGTAATTGATTTCCCGCTTATACTCATAAATGAATTGCTTCTCTTCTTCCGTGAATTCAAAAATATATTCATCTTTTTGATAATCAAGCTCTAGAACTTCATGAACTATGTCGAGTCCCGATTTTTGGTTAACACGGAATTTCAGATTATCATCAACACCGAGAACGTAACTATACATTGCTGATTTATTAGCCGGGATAATTTTGCCATCTTCATTAAGAACAAAACCAAGCTTGTTCTCTGCATTAACTTCATTAAGAAATGCGCATGCGTAGTTCGATTTATCTGTATTGTAGGCGTAATCAAATTTAATTTGGCGGAGAACCATTCTGTTTTCATCTGTCCAGGTAAACACTTTATCTATTAGCGGATTATTGAAAAGAATTTTCTCAGCAGCCGGCATTGTAATCCAGTATATAGTGCTTACCGGGAATTTTCTTTTAATGGAAGGGAGAATAGCAGTATTCATCAGCACGGTTCCAAGAGCATCAAGCGAGATTATTAAAATTTTTGTACCGATTTGATTTTCTTCACAATTGAGCTGGCAGCCTTCTTCGAGACAATTTTTGTATGATACGCAAGGCTTATAGCCGTTGAACTTTTTACACTTCGGAATATTTAACTCGCTAAATTCCATTTAGAACTCACTCAATTTTAAGTAGTTTTTGAAAAGCCTCCAGAACATCTTCTTCATTCAATCCGGTTTGGATTGCGCACTTTTCTTTATCAGCGCTGCAATTCTTGTTACAATACTCTTCAGAGACTTCGAGATGGATAGAACGATCGTTTAATATACCATGTATTTGGGGACGGCTGGCATATCGGTGACAGTACAGTCCTACGCATTTGATGTTCAGAGCATCTGCAATATGAAGCGGACCGGTTGAAGGCGCGAAGAATAAATCTGCTTGCGAAATGTATTTTATCAAATCGCGCAGATCATAAAGCTCATTTGAAATATCGTGAATGCGCGGATTGAAAAGATGCGCAATTTTTAAACGGAACTCTGG
>CAZEDR010000253.1:4504-5063 GCA_964510975.1 uncultured Melioribacter sp.
TGACATTTCTCTGGCAGTGAGAATTATTTTGTATGGTTTTTCTGAGAATGCTGTGCAAAACTTCTGAATGAGAGAGAAATATTTCTCTTCATTCCAGTGAGGAGCGGAGCCAAGTGAACCGAAGTGGAAAAATACTTTCAAATCATTTTCGGTAACGTCTCGCTTCGCAAAAAAGTCTTTAGCTTCTTTTTGCTCTTCATCAGAGAGAAAGATTTCCAATTTGAGATTATCCGTCTTAACTCCAATCTTTCTCGCCATGTCCATGCAGTAATCGGCTTCATGGCGAAGTGGAATAAATTTGTTTCTTGAAACACTCCGCATAAATGTTATAACTTCATAAAGTTTTCTTCCAATACCTACTCTGTATGGAATTCCGGCGAAGAAAAGTTGATAAGCAGCACGTTCCGTCGGCTGCATTAGCAGCGCGTGTGTGAATCGGTGTTTCCGTAATTCCTTAACGACTTTCCAAAATTTATCTTTAGCTAAATCATCAACAATAATTGCATCAACATTTGGATTATTCTTAATCAGATTACTTGTGTTGGGGTTAGTTAGTGTT
>CAZEDR010000254.1:0-5060 GCA_964510975.1 uncultured Melioribacter sp.
CCGGAGATAGGTGCTGTGTTTATGGCTAAAGCTTCTATTTAACTGAAAATCGATTCGAAAATTTTTCTTGGAGTAAAACTTAATGTCGAAAGAAAAAGTTACTTACAGAAATCCTTGGGCGTGGATTCCCTCACTCTATTTTACCGAAGCAATTCCCTACGTAATGGTTATGTCTGTATCAGTTATGATGTACAAAAACCTAAAAGTCTCGAACGCTGATATTGCTTTCTTCACAAGTTTACTTTACTTCCCGTGGTTCCTAAAATTCTTGTGGGGCCCTTTCATCGATATGTTCAAAACGAAAAGGTTTTGGACTACAACCATGCAAATTATTGTTGCCGTCGCTCTATTCGGTGTTGCAATAAGTTTAACTACATCTATGTACTGGAGTTTAACACTAATTGTTTTCGCAATAATGGCATTCGCTTCAGCTACGCACGATATTGCCGCCGATGGTTTTTATATGCTGAGTCTGGAACAGCAGCAGCAATCGGCATTTGTTGGTGTGAGATCAACCTTCTATCGGGTTGCTACAATTGTGGGTTCCGGTTTGCTTGTTGTAATTGCTGGATTATTATCTCAGGGTTATTCTAGTTTTTTCGTTGTACCAAACTTCACCTCTCTAAATAAGACATCAGTTATTTACTTGTCAATTGAAAGTATGGGATTCACAAGTGCGTGGTCAATAGTTTTTATAATTGCCGGAGTATTATTCATTCTTCTTTTCTTTTACCACAAGTTTATACTTCCCTATCCAACCGAAGATAAAGGAACGCTTAAAGAAAAAATGAGCGGTTCTCAAGTTGGATTTTTGTTTGGAGGATTCCTTCTCTTTGCGGCAATATTTTATGTTGCTTTCTTACTTCTTAGTTCTGCCCTTTCCCTTTTTGGAATGATTAGTCCGTGGAAAACAATTGTTTCTACAATTCTGCTTGTAATGGTCGCAGTATTTCTCTTTAGAACTTACGTTGCAACATTTGTTGAGAAGTTTGAAAAATCAGAGAATAAAAATGCTGTACTTCTTCCATTTATAGAATTTTTAAAAGCATTTGTAATTTTCATGCAAAAGAAAGACATCTGGAATATTCTTGGCTTCCTCTTGTTTTTCCGTTTTGCCGAAGCACAGCTTGTGAAACTTGTTCAGCCGTTTCTTTTGGATCCGATTGACAAAGGTGGACTTGGATTAACAACATCTGAAGTTGGAATTGTTTACGGAACTGTTGGAATAATTGCACTAACAATTGGCGGATTAATAGGCGGATATGTTATTTCCAAAAAAGGATTGAAATGGTGGCTCTGGCCGATGGTAATTATTATGCATACTCCCGATCTTGCGTTTGTTTATCTGTCCCAATATCAGCCGACAAATTTTGTATTGATTAATCTTGCTGTTGCGTTTGAACAATTTGGTTACGGTTTTGGATTTACGGCATATATGATCTACATGATAATGGTTTCTCAAGGCGAGCATAAGACAGCACACTTTGCAATCTGCACCGGCATTATGGCCCTTGGTATGATGCTGCCCGGCATGTATAGCGGAGCGCTGCAAGAACAAATTGGCTATCAGCATTTCTTCTTGTGGGTAATCATATCAACCATACCGGGATTCATTGTAGCGGCATTGGTAAAAATTGAACCGGAATTCGGTAAGAAAAAATTAGCTCAGTAATTCAAACATATTTGGCAAGCGAGTAGAAGATGATAAAGAGAATAGCTGTAATACTTTTTGTTTTTATCGGTATTCAATTATTTGCTCAGGAAGACAAAATGAATTTGATTAACAAAACAATCGAAGATATTAAACATCATTATGCGCCGGATAAAAGAGTCGCTGTTTTCCATGCGGCCGTACTTGATACAAACGGCATTTTAACACTTAAAGGAGAAACCAACATCCTTGAAGCAAAAGAAAAACTTTTTGCTGAGTTGGCAAAACAAAACATTACTGCTAAGGATGAAATTAAATTACTTCCCGCTCATGAATTGGGTGAACACATCTACGGTGTTGTAAACTTATCCGTCTGCAATATAAGATCGGGCAAAGATCATCCGGAAGAACTTGCTACACAAGCGTTACTTGGAACTCCCGTTAAGATATTTAAAAGAGAATCCGGTTTCTTCTTAGTCCAAACTCCCGATAATTACATTGCATGGGTTGATGATGACGGTGTTACACCTATGACAAAAACTCAGCTAGATGAGTGGATTAAAGAAACTAAAGTGGTTTACACAACAGAATATGGCTTTTCATATTCCAAGCCCGATGAAAATTCAATGAGAGTTTCCGATTTAGTTGCCGGAAATTTTTTGGTTAAGCTGGGAGAGGAAAACAATTTCTGCAAAGTGAAATATCCCGACGGAAGAATTGCTTTCGTTGAAAATTCTCAATGCGAAAATTTGAAAGAGTGGCTTGATAAGAGAAACCCAACAGAAAGCGATATTCTTAAAACTGCCGAGCGCTTTATGGGTATTCCTTATTTATGGGGCGGCACATCTACAAAAGGAATGGACTGCAGCGGATTTACCAAAACAGTTTATTTCTTAAATGGAATTGTTCTTCAACGCGACGCTTCGCAACAAGTTAATACCGGCGAATTAGTTGATACGCAAAACGGTTTTGATAACTTACGTCCCGGCGATTTGCTTTTCTTTGGTTCCGCTGCTACAGATTCTACAAAAGAAAGAGTTACACACGTTGCAATTTATTACGGCAATCACGAATTCATTCACGCAGCCGGAAGAATAAAGATAAACTCGTTTGATAGAAACACAGAAAACTTCAGCGAGTATAGACTTAATCACTTCATCAGAGCTAAAAGAATTCTCAACTCGGTAGATAAAAACGGCATTACCTCTATTAAGAAGAATAAATTTTATCTTGGAGAATTTTAATGAAACAGAACAGAAGAAATTTTCTAATCAATTCCGGTTTAGTTGGGGGCGCATTATTAACCGGCGGTTTAACTACCGGCATATCAGCAAAAAACATTAATCTCAACAAGAAGAATTCTAAAATGAAACTAACATTCAAACCTTACACACTCGAGCTCAAACATGTATTCACTTTAGCTACAAGCTCAAGAACTACTACTCCGGTTATGCTTACTCAAATTGAATATGATGGAATTACCGGATACGGCGAAGCATCCATGCCTCCTTACCTGGGAGAGTCGCATGAATCCGCTTCCAAATTTTTAGCTAAAGTTGATCTTTCGCAATTCAAAGATCCGTTTGAACTGGAAACAATTTTAGATTATGTGGATAAGATCGATAAGCTGAATCCGGCGGCAAAAGCTTCTGTTGATATTGCTCTGCACGATTTAGTCGGTAAAATGATGAAAAAGCCTTGGCATAAAATCTGGGGTTATGATAAAGAGAAAACGCCTTTTACATCCTTCACAATTGGAATTGATACAAAGGAAGTTGTTATTGAAAAAGTAAAGGAAGCGGAAGAATATAAAATCTTAAAAGTGAAGCTTGGCAGAGATACCGATAAAATGATGATTGAAACAATCCGCTCTGTTACCGATAAGCCGATTGTTGTTGATGTTAACCAAGGATGGAAAGACAAACAATTTGCGCTTGATATGATTAACTGGCTGCATGAGAAAAATGTTAAAATGGTTGAACAGCCTATGCCGAAGGAAATGATTGATGAGAATGCGTGGCTAACAGAAAAAAGTCCGTTGCCAACTTTTGGCGATGAATCTGTCCAGAGAATTCCCGATGTAATTAAAGCGCACGGAGTTTATACCGGAATTAATATTAAGCTGATGAAGTGCACCGGCTTGCGTGAAGCGCACAAGATGATTGACTTAGCTAAATCGCTTAACATGAAAGTAATGCTTGGCTGCATGACGGAAACTTCTTGCGGAATCTCTGCAGTTTCTCAACTCTCTTCCCAATGCGAATGGGCTGATATGGATGGCGCTTTGCTTATTAAGAATGATCCGTTTGTTGGAACTAAAGTTATTGACGGAAGAGTAACTTTGAATGACAGTCCGGGAATTGGAATTTCTAAAGTATTGCCGCATTAGATAGTAACTGCGGTGAAGTTCAAAGACACATTCCGAATTGAATCAGCAAGATTAGGAGAGTGGGATTATTCAAATCCTTGGTGGTATTATGTTACAATTAATACAAAAGATCATGTAGAGTTTTTTGGTAAAGTAGAAAATGGAAAGATGGTGTTTACTGAGTTAGGGAAATTTGTTGAAGACGAGTGGTTAAAAACAAGAACAATTAGAGCAAATGTAGAATTAGATTATTTTGTTGTTATGCCAAATCATTTTCATGGAATAGTCATACTTAATGGACCAGAAGTAGAGACGCACCGAGTGCGTCTCCAGAATAATGTTTTTAATAATGGAGACGCGTGCGACGCGTCTTTACGAACAGTGAAGAATTGTTTGAGTGATATTGTTCGCGGTTTCAAATCAGCAGCTACAAAGAGAATTCGCGAAAACGGTTATCCAAACTTCTCATGGCAAGCACGGTTTTATGACAGAATTATTCGTAACGAGAAAGAATTGTTAAACATTAGAAAATATATTGAGCAGAATCCGGTGAAGTGGGATTTGGAGAAAAATAGCCCACAAAATATTTGCGATTTGTAAGTACGTACATGGTAAGTCCATAGAAAAAAATGCGCCGAGATACCCAAATAAGCATTTTATGAATGACAGTCCCGGAATCGGAAATTCTATAGTATTACCGCATTAAAAATGTAGGAATTGGTCTACAACCTACCCGCTTTTAGTAGAGCCGCATCGAATGCGGCACTTAACTTTGTAATTGAGACGCACGCGGTGCGTCTTTACTTTAAATACCAAATCGTTTTTATAGGTACGGTCACGGACTGTTCCCTACATAAATTTTCTTGTCGTCGCGAACCATTCAGCGCAGAAGGTTTTTCTTTCTTAATGGTAGAGCCTTTAAGGCTAGAATGAAAAACAATTAATATGTTACGGGACCAAACATTGATATTCTATAAACGACGTCGTTTCTGTATTCCAAGCCAAAACCGGTTTTATCAAAAAGATATATGTCAATAATAT
>CAZEDR010000255.1:0-5034 GCA_964510975.1 uncultured Melioribacter sp.
ATTTTTCAAATAAATAATCTGCGAAAATCAGTTAAATCTGTGTCATCCGCGTGCTATTATATTATCAGATATTACTTTTGAGACGACCTCACTCAGAATTTAAAAATTTATTCGTCCTTAATATCGTTTAGAGTTTTCTTAGCTTCGGCAATTCGCTTCTCATCATCTTGATGAGCAACAGGAGTTTTAAGCGCTTTGTTTAACATTTCGCGTGCAGTCTTGTACTCATCTTCGCGAATAAGTGAATTTGCATAATCAACATAAAACATTATGTAATTAGGATAGATTTGAATTGCTTTCTTATACTCAGCGATTGCGATTTCATTATCCGCCCAGCCTAATCCAAGAACAGCACGTGCGGGTTTCCACTTATCGCTTGTTTTTGCATGTGTACGTGCAAGAACATAGTGAGCAACTCCTTGAATAAAATTGCCGCCAGTATTTAAAGCGATAGCTTTTTCAACATCTGCTCTTACACTATTTACAACACCGGCAACAGAAAAAACTCCTTTAAAGAGAGCAATCTTTCCATTTGCAATTGCACGGCGAAGAAAACCCAGAGAGCTATTGGAATTTGTCTTTACCGCTTTTTCAGCATACTCTAATGCTTTCTGATACATAGCAATTTGCGCATCTTCTTGCTGACTTGTACTTGTAGGCATTTTTTCGGCAATATCAACAAGCGTGCGAGACATACGCCATATAGCTTCAAAATTATTCGGTTCTGCTTTTTCAGCTTTCTTCAAAACTTCCAAAGCTTTCTCGTTATTGAATTGTGTATAATAATTATCTACTTCATCAATCATTTGATCTACTGATTGAGGAAATATACTAGGTGATGTGAGTATTAACATGAGGAAAATTGCTAACAGTGATTTAGAGATGTGTTTCATGCTGCGGTTCCTCTTTTAGTTGAGTGATTTGTTTTATTCCTTTGTAAATTCTTCCGTAATCATTAATGAAGTATTGGCGAGCGGCAAAAATCTTGTCCACTTGCTGTTTTTGTTTTTCTCTGCCTCTATGGCGGATTTATAAGCGTTGGTCTTTGCGCTTAATTCATCTGCTTGATAAAGAACAATTGCTTCAAGTGTTTTTGGCTCAACAGGAGAAGCATATTCTAACTTTCCTTGATGGCTTAGCACGAGATGCAGCAGTCGTTCTTTTAATTCAACCGGAAAATTTTCAATAGCAGACGCTGTCTTTTCAACTGCAAGCGCACCAATCATAATATGACCGAGAAGTTTTCCCTTGTCGGAATAATCAAAAGCAGTTTCGTAAGTGAGTTCTTCAGTCTTTCCAAAATCGTGAAGCAACGCGCCGCTGATTAATAAATCTCTATTGATTTCTTTGTGAATTGAACTCATTAAATCACAGATTCGGACTATCTCCAGCGTGTGTTCGAGCAGACCATGTATGTATGCGTGATGCCAGCCTTTTCCAGCCGGAGTTCTTGTATATTTTCTAAGATTGTCTTCGGTAAAAATGTTCTGTAGTAAGCGGCGTAAAAAATGATTACTAACTGAGTTAATAACCGAATCAAATTCTTCAGTCATTTGAGAAAGTGAGCGGCGTGATTTTGGTAAGAAATCTTCGGGTGAAACATCATCCTCACTAGTAGCAACGCGCCACTTATCAATTTTAATTTGAGGAGCGCCATTAAACTCTTCAATAATTCCGGCAACTTTGGCAATTGCACCTTCGCGTAGTTTCAAATAAGAAGATTCTACATTATCCCAAACTTTTGCCGGCAGTGTTAGCGAGCGGTCTCTAAACTCAAGGTTTAAGAAGGATTTCCCATTCTTGCTGGTTTTAACTTCGCTCTTATTCACAACCAGGAAAAGAGTAAAGTCATCTCCAATTAATAATTCATTTAAATCTTTTTGATCAAGCATAATTTGACTGGTCTTTATTCCCTTTCAATTTATTAAACCAAATCCGTCAATGGACTGATTTGCGCTACGCGCCGAAATAGTAACTTACTTATATTCAGTGTTGTCATGTTACAAGTCTAAAGTTTATGATGAAAAGTTACTATTTGCGGGGTTACCCCGCAAGTAAAACATACTTTTCTATAGGTCGCTTGCGGCCTCCGGCAAAAAATTCAAAACGAATTTGTTGGGTTAAAAATAAACAGAAGGGGAGAGATTAGTTTTGAATAATTTTGATTACGCTATCAAGCGACAATTTTACCGAAACCGTTCTGTTGAGTAGTTCTATTGATACACAAAGCCATTTTTCTTTATTCATCTCTTTGATGCAGCCGTCAACTCCGGCAAATGGACCTTCAGCTATTTTAACATGCTGACCGATTTCTAGTCCGCTTGTAACAAAAACATCCGGTGTTTCCAGTAGCATTTTCTTTAGGCTATCTATTTGCCATTCTGGAATATATGACGGTCTTCCGGCAAAACATATAACCTTAACAACCGAATCTTGCTGCACGGCGGTAAGTCTTTCTTTTTCACCAACTTTGGCAAATACGTAACCGTTAAAAAGCGGGACTTGAATTTTTTTCTTTCTATCGCTCCACCGCCGTAAAGTAATAATTGTAGGCAAATAGCATTCGATATCAAGGCTTTGAAATTTTTGTGCAGCTTTAAATTCTTGACGTGGTTTGGTATAAAAAGCAACCCACTTCTTCTCAATTATTTCCGGAAGCATAGTTTAACCTGTACAGTAAGATTTAAAAAGAAGTTAGTATAAGCATTCTCGTATAGAATCAACAAGAATTTTCTGGTTAGTCGGTTTTGAAAGCAATTTCTCAACACCCAGTTTTAAATATTTTTTGGAAAGTTCATCAGTCAGCTTTGCAGAAATTACAATAATCGGGAAAGCTTTATTGGTTTCTTTTTTATGGATTGCCTCTACAAGCTGAATTCCATTCATCAAAGGCATATCATGATCTGTAATAACAAGGGTTGGTAATAAATCGCGGTAAATATTTATTGCTTCATAACCATTTTCTGCAAAGCGGACTTCAAAATTGGTTAAAGTTTGCTCGATCATTTTTTTATATAATTCTCTGGTTGAATGATCATCTTCTACCAGCAGTATCAAATTCTTCGCTTCCGGAACGGTGAAATGAAATTCGCTTCCTGCTCCAACTTGCGAATAAAACCAAACTTGTCCGTTATGCTTTTCGATAATTTCCTTAACTAATGTTAAGCCTAAGCCGCTTCCTTTTTCACCATCGGTTCCTTGAAGCGAAAACTTTTGATCAATTCTAAAAAGTTTCGACTGATTTTCCTCTGAAATTCCCAAGCCTTCGTCTCGTACTACAATCTCAATCAAACCTTCCTTAAATCGGCTGGCGCTTATATGAACATCTTTACCTTCCGGTGTAAACTTGATCGCATTGCTAACCAAATGAAGGATAGCCTGGCCAATTAATCTTTCGTCTGCATTAATAGAAAGGTCTGATGCGATATCAATTTTTACATCTATATTCTTTCTTACTGCCTCTCCGGTATATTGAGCTATGGCGGTTGAGATAATCTGTTTTACATTTAATCTGACCGGCTCAACTTTAATTCTGCCGGTTTGTAAACGGCTCCAATCCAGCAAGCAGTTAATAAGATTTAGCTGAGATTTTGAAGCATCGTATATATAGCGCAGATATTCATTACGTTCATCTTCCGAAATATCTTCTTCGTTTAAAAGTATTTCCGAAAAACCAAGCAGAGTTGTAAATGGTGCGCGGAGATCATGTGAAATAATTGAGATGAATTTATCTTTCTGAACATTCAAATCTTTCAGAGAGTTGTACATAGTCTGTAGAACGGATTCGTTTTTCTTAATCTCAGTAATGTCTACCAACGTACTATTTCTGAGAATAACCTTGTCGTTTTCTCTTTCAAGATGAATATTGTCTTTTATCCAAACGAGGTCCCCGTTTTTCGAAACGATTCTATAAGCTAATTCTGTACTGTTTTTCTGCGGATTACTTTCAAACTCAATGAGTGCTCGTTTAACGTCTGAGGAATCTTCTTCATATACTAGCGAATAATGGTTTTCCGGAAGCCGTTTAATTTCTTCTTGAGAATAGCCGGTGATGTTTTTGATGGATTCGGATACGAATGTACCCGAAGAAGAACCGGGCAGTTTCACGATGAATGCTAGGTTCTTTGATCCATTACTGAAGTGGCTTAAAATCGAATAATCTTTTGTATCGCTGCCCATGCAAAAATTCTCTTTCAACTAAAACGAATATAATAAATTTATGCGAAATGCGTGTTTCGTATTTTTCTGTGTTCAGTGAAACTATTTAAATGCCTGTGTTTCGAAACAAACAAATTTGGTCAAGTATATGGACGGGGCAACCAAAGAACTGATAGCGGGTGTGAATGTGTTTGTAGCAAGTACACCATAAGGTGGGATAATAGTAAGGGTGAAATCGATAAACAATCATCAATAGGCCTCATGCCTTCAATTGGAATTAGTCTTGAGTTTTAATTTGCTAAGCTACAATCGGCAATCTGCCGATTGTAGCTAGTTTGAATCTTCTGAAATAGTTTTTGTTGGTATTCCCAGCTCATCCATCTTCCTGTACAAAGATGAAAGTCCAATCTCCAAAGCTTTGGCAACTTCCTCTTTGTTGAATTCGTATTTCTTTATTGTTTTTGTAATATGATCTTTTTCGAAATTACGTAAAGCTTCCTTCAACGAATCAACATCACCTAACTGGGCAGTATTTGTTTTTAAGTAATCTGCAAGATTGCCCGGATTAATCATTTCCTTGTTGGCAAAAATCACTGCACGTTCAATTACATTTTCTAATTCACGAACACCGCCGCGCCATTCGTGCGATAAAAATATTTTCATCGTTTCATTATCAACGCCTAGAATTTTCTTTCCCATTTCCTTGCAGAATTTTTCTATGAAATGATTGACGAGTAGTGGAATATCTTCTTTGCGTTCATTCAAAGTTGGCAGTTTAATCTCTACTACATTTAGTCTGTAGAAGAGGTCCTCTCGGAATTCGCCTGCCTTTGCCTTCTCCATTAATTCTTGATTAGTAGCAGCTATGATTCTTAT
>CAZEDR010000256.1:0-5018 GCA_964510975.1 uncultured Melioribacter sp.
ACTATTATTTAGAAACTCTCTCAATAGCTCTTTGAGTTGCTTTGTGTTGCGGTAATCACTTTGGTGATTAAAGAACCGCTCTTGTTTCGGATTCAATTTTTCGAACCACGCACAAAGCCACTTAAAACAATCAGTTGCTGAGGGAGTTTTTCATTTTAAACAAATAAAAAGATTAACCGCAGAGACACAAAGACGCAAAGTAGTTTTAAACTTCGCGCCTCTGCGACTTTGCGGTTTATCTTAAAAGGGAAGGATTTTGATGAGACGCTTTTTCACTGCGATTATTTTATTATTAAGTGCTTCACTCTTAACAGCACAAGAAAAAATTTACAACATGGATGAAATTGTTATTTCATCCGGGAGAATGCCGATTGCATTTTCCAATCTTTCTCGAAATGTTTCTGTGATGACATTCCAAGAAATTAAAAACCTTCCGGTCAGCAACATTCAAGATTTGTTAAAATATGTAAGCGGTGTTGATCTCAGGGCACGCGGAACAGAGGGCGCGCAAGCCGATATTTCAATACGCGGCGGCTCCTTTGAGCAAACGCTAGTACTGATTGACGGCGTCAAATTAAGCGACCCGCAAACCGGGCATCATAATTTGAATTTGCCAGTCTCAATAGATGCGATTGAACGAATTGAAGTATTAAAAGGACAAGGCGCAAGAATATTCGGCGCAAACGCTTTTAGCGGCGCCGTGAATATTATTACAAAAAAACACAACACTACAGTTCTAACTCTTTCTTCTCTTGGCGGAGAAAACGGTTTGTATGAATTAAATGCTTTCGGCTCAGTTCCAATTGGCAATCTCGGCAACAATATTTCTTTTTCAAAAAGAAAATCAGACGGATATAGACACAACACTAATTTTGAAAACACAAGTTTTTCGATAGGAGAAAATATTTCGCTCGGGGAGAATCATTTTAACTTTTTATATGGTTATTTAGACAAAAACTTCGGAGCCAACAGTTTTTACTCTGCTCTTTTTCCGAATCAATTTGAAAGGACTATAACCAGAATTGCAAATGTTTCTGCCGAAATACCACTTGGCTCGCTTCAGCTTTCGCCAAAAATATTTTACAGAAATAATTTCGACGACTATCATCTCGATTATCTGCGTACGGATTGGAACCATAACACTCACAGGAATGAATCATACGGAGGTGAACTGCAAGCATCATTCAATTCCATGTTGGGAACAACTTTTTTCGGCGGAGAATTTGGAAGAGACGAAATTCGGAGTTCGAATTTGGGAACGCACTCAAGAGCAAAGAGCGGATTTTACGCTGAGCAGTTATTTCATCCGGCGGAAAATGTTTCTATTTCAGCCGGAATTTTTGCGTACAATTACTCATCAATCGGATGGAAATTTTGGTCCGGTTTTGATATAAGCTATTTAGCTACTGAAGAGTTGAAATTGTTTGGTTCTGTTGGCAAAGCATTTAGACTTCCTACATTCACAGAACTTTATTATGTAAGTCCAGCCAATATGGGAAATATAAATTTGCTGTACGAACAAACTACAAACTATGAAGCTGGTGTATCTTATGCGCAAAACATCTTTCGTGCAAGCGGAAGCGTGTTCATTAAGGATGGGAAAGACTTAATCGATTGGGTTCGCGCTAAAACTACAGATCCGTGGCGAGTAGAAAATGTTTCTAATCTAACTACAATTGGAACCGAGCTAAACTTTAATTTGCGAGTTAGCCAACTGATCGATTCATCACCGATTACCGAAGTAAACATCAGTTACGTTTATTTATCCTCGGATAGAGAAACCGGAAAGTATGAATCGAAATACTTACTGGATCATCTTCGTCATCAATTGGTTATTGGTTTAAGCAACAATCTTCCTTTCGGATTGAAACAAGGCTGGATTCTTCGTTATGAAGAGAGGGAAAACATTACCTCTCATTTCATTGCAGACTCGCAAATTTCAATTCACCTAGAAATGTTTGATTTGTTTTTGCGTGCTTCAAATCTATTTAACACTTCTTATTTCGATATACCGGGAATTCCATTGCCGGGAAGATGGATCAGCGCGGGAATAAAGTTTAGAATTGAAAATTGAGAATGAAGAATTTTGCAAGAGCGCAAAGGAACATACTATTACTTTTCCGTTTTGTTTAGTTCGGTCGGAACGAAACGGGGATTGTTATCTGAACCTTAAGCGTTTTACTGTTTTTCTTTCCGGGTCTAAACCGGGTGCTCTTTACAACCCACAAAGCTTCTTCATCGCAGCCGAAACCAAGACCCTTAACAATTTCGGCGCGGGTTACTTCCCCATTTTCATTTATGAATGCTTTAACCAAAACTTTGCCAACAATTCCTTCCCGTCTTGCTTGTTCCGGGTAATTCACATTCTGCTGCATCTTTTCAATTCCGCCAAATGGTTCGGGCATCATATCAACTGCAACGTAATATGTTTCGTCAACCGGTTCCGGTTTTTTCTCAACCGGTTTGGGCGCTTCAACTTTTACATTGCCAACTTCGGGAGAACCTTTCGGCACTTCAAATTCTGTAGTTGCTTCTCCCTTTTTTGCGGCTTTCAAATTTCCGAATGTTGGTTTTGCAGTTGCAGCAGCTTGAGGCTCGTTAGGTATAATTGATGGAGGCGGACCAAGATCAACATAAGTTATTATCTGCAGTTTTTCCGTTGACTTGATTTCTTCTTCCTGGGGAAATGAAATAAGATAAACAACCACCGCTAACAAGTGAATAATTATAGCGCCCGCCACACCAATAACATAGTTCTTGGGATAGATTTTCTTTAACTCAAATGCACCGTAAATATTATTGTCGGAAGCTGGTTTCATAGTCACTTAAAGAAAGGCTGGTCATGCCGAGCGGAGTCGAGGCATGAAAAAGTAATTATCCCTTGTTTTTAAAATGAGTTTCATTTCTACACTCAGACAAAGTATGCAGTAAATTAAAATTTCCATTTATTAGAGCCTCTTTCTTTTTTTGAGACCATTTTTTAATCTTTTTCTCAAGCGTGATAGCTTCCATTGGCTTTTCTATTTCAGTTGAAAAGACTAAAGACACCGGCAACCTTACAGAGGTATATCCAGTATGACTTCCAGATTTGTGCTCTTGAAGCCTTCGTTCAAGATCGTTGGTAACTCCAGTATAATAAGTTCCATCCGATCACTTTAAGATATACACCCACATTCCACTACTCCACGGAGTTTATCCCGATGTATATCGGGACTCGGAATGACTGAAACATATTTTAATATAAACTATAGCAAAATTAGATTAGACACCGGTGATTAGCAAAGAATATGTATTTACTTACTGAAGTTACGCACTTTGTGATTTCTTAGTGTCCTTGTGACTTAGTGGCAAAAGAAAGTCTAAGAAAATGAGCCACAAAAGCACTAAGTCACCAAGTATCACAAAGGAAAATTCATGAAATTCAACTTATGCGTAACTTCAGCTACTTAATTCTTCGGTAGGTTTATCGCCGAATTATCTTTGCTCACATTTCCATCCTTAAACAACAGCGGAAGGTCAATTTGCATTGCCGTCTTTACGCCATCTTTAACACCGGGAAGAAATATTGTTGAGCGGACAGCATCAAGAACTGATTTATCAAGCTTTGAGTTCAGCGATTTTACTATTCGGCATGATGTTATTTCTCCTTTGTCATCAATGTTAATGCGAACAACAATATTGCCCTCAACGTGCTTGTGGATTGATTCTTCATCGTAAACAATTTTGGATATGAGCGCATTGAATCCGCCTAACGGTTTGGGCGCAACCAATTTGAGCTGCTGTGCTGAAATTTGACTAATAAAGAGAAGCGAGAGAATTACTGCAAATAGTTTTTTCATGATTTTTCTTTTGATTAATGTCGTCATGCCGGGCGGAGTCGAGGCATGCGTATTTATCACACCTTCATTTCTCGACAACGCCCCGCACAATTCGCGGGGCGAGCTCGAAATGACCTACACTTTACTAATCGTTATTAGAACGTGATTGGAATGATTACTCTTTTCTTAGCCTTAACACCGGCTTTTTCGCCCGGTTTAAACTTTACTGCGCGTACTGCTTTTACTGCAGCAGAATCGCAAGCCGGATGCAATGCTTTGTAAATGCTTGTAGCTAATATAACTCCGGTTGAATCAACCGTAACCATTACTTGTACATCACCCTTTATATTTTTTCCCTTTATTTCATCCGGATAAACTACTTTTTTTGCAACAGCCGCCATACCGCCAACAGGCATCGGGGATTTATCGCCAGGCTTTTGTGCAAAACTAAAACTGCTAACCCCAATTAAAACCGCGAGTGCGAAAAGAAAAATGGCTTTTACTGATTTCATCAATTACCTCGTTTGTTTTGTGGTTTAGAAAAACTTGGGGCAAACATATTTATCAAATGAATACGAAGCAATCCAAAAAAACATAAAAAAAGCGGACCGAAGTCCGCTTGGCAAAATTAATCTTTGGGCGTTTTGTTGAGAATGAAATTCACTCTAACAATCTGTCCCGTCACCAAAGTAAATCCATCCGGATAACTAATTGATGAAACTCTACTCGAAGGATCTTTATCTGCTTGCTTTACTAAAGTTTTAAGTCCCTCCATCCTATCTCCTTTAATTATTCCATCGTAGATAGGAAAAAAATTTTTCCTTACTATTTCTTCAGCAGCTTTATCAAGAATTGGATTATTGCTTACATACGTCTCGACCTTCTCTAACTTATCTTTTTCAAAGTAAACTTTTACAAGAACCGAACCTCTTAATTCCTTTTCAAATGCTTCTTTCGGATAAGTTGGGTCTTCAGAATTAACAGAAATCGTGATGTAGTCATCATACTGCTTTTCAGAATTGCGCTTCAAAACTTCATCATTCTCTTTCTTTTCGTTGTCTAATGTAAACCTATACGGCAGCACAATCCAAACTGCAATTGGTTTTCCACCTTGCAATGCGGGAGTGAACTTTGACTTAAATGCCGCATCAACAGCGGGCTGATTAAACAATTCATTCTGGCTTTTTATAACAACTGCTT
>CAZEDR010000257.1:0-5012 GCA_964510975.1 uncultured Melioribacter sp.
AATCTGGCTGAAACCAACTTTGTATTTTAGAATGTACGGGTGACGCTTGTAAGATTCTAAAATTGATTCGTCGCGTGTGTAACGAATTTTTACCGAACGATTTAGCTTTAATGCTGCTACAGCTGCTCTTGCTGATAGCATACACATTGTATCATCTTTACCGCCGAATGAACCGCCGAGTTGTGCTTGCACAACTTGAACTTTTTCATTCGGGAGATTCAAAACGGAAGCAACAATTCTTCGAACTGTAAAAGGATTTTGAATTGAACCTATCACTTTCAAAGCTCCATCTTCAAGCGGAATTGCAATCACAGCTTCCGGTTCAATATATGCGTGTTCAATCGTTTGTGTTGTGTAAACCCGTTCAAGAATTTCATCACTCTCTGCAAAACCTTTTTCCACATCTCCTTTTCGAAGCGGATGATGACAGATCAAATTGCTTCCGAGTTCCGGATGAATTAGTAACGCATCCTCATTAAGAGCTTTGGCTGGATCTGTTAATGTTGGCAATAGCGCGTAATCAACTTTAATTTTTGTTACCAGTTTGCGCAGTTCAGTTTCATCTTCGCCGACTATCATTGCTAAAACATCGCCGGGAGTAACAACTTTTTCATCGCAGAATACCGGTTGATCATTCTTAATCATTCCAATTTTCTTTGAACCGGAAATATCTTGTGAAGTTATAATTGAGGCTGCGGAGGGATTATTTTGTATTTCGGAAAAATCAATTGAGTTTATCTTAGCGTGTGTTGCCGGAATGCGCAGCATAACCGAAAACAACATGCCGTCAAATTTGTAATCATCTGCAAACTTAGCTTTGCCGGTTATTTTATCAAATCCGTCTTCTCTAATAACCGATTTGCCAACTATGGAAAAATCTTTGTTCATTCCTTTCTCTTCTTTTCTTAGAAGGACATTATTTTATTGAATTATATAACCTTTCTCCTTGAACACAAATTTCATTTCTCATTTTATCAATGTTCGCATCGGTTAACTGAAAATCTTTCATCAAATATTTTCCCTTTTGAACAACACTACTAATTCGGGCTTCCAACATACCATAAATAAAGTGTCCCCAAAAGTTTTCCTTGCTAATTGGCGTTGGCGGAACATAATCCCAAATAACAAAATCTGCCCGGTCTTTTTCAACTAAAGAAGGAAAATCATCAAAATATTTTTTCACGAATGTAATTTGGTCAAAGTATATTTTCTTAATCAATGCCAAAGCTCTTTCTGTGGTAAGACCTTGATTTCGTGCAACAAGAAACAATTGCTTAATTGAGCTTGCAATATTAGAGTGCATTCCATCTGTTCCAACCAGCAACGGAATTAGCTCCGGAATTTTGGCGAATAGTGGGAGCCCGACAGAATTATTCATATTGGAATCCAGGCAAAACGCAATTGCGCTTTCAGCTTCTAATATTTTTAAATAATCTTTCTGTTGAAGATGAACTCCGTGAACCAGAATGCTTTTGTCGTTCATCAATTTGTATTTTTTTAAACGGCTGACCGGGAGCGCGCCGGCATATTCAACACTTAGCTTGTTATCACTCTCATCTTCAGCAACATGAATATGGATTCCCCAATCATTCCTTAAAACTCTTTTGGCTTCAAGCAATGTTTCGTTTGAAAGAGTAAAGGATGCATGGAGACCAAGCATGGCCTTGAAATCATCATTTACTTCATTTTTGAAAGACACGTTTTCGGCTAACCCGGCAATCGCATCATCCGAACTATTTCTGTCAGTAGTCTCAAAGCAAAGAACTCCACGAAGATGATGTTCGTCAAGTACATTTCTGATTGCATTTAAGCTGCCGGAAATTTCACATTGTGATGAATGATGATCAAATAAGTATGTTACGCCATTCTGAATTGAATCCAGAGCGGCATAGTGAGCCGATGCTTCTATCATTTCCATATCAAGTGCGCGGTCAATTTTCCACCAAAGGTTTTTCAGAACGTTTTGGAATGAATCGAACTTTCCGCTTAGCGGCAATCCTTTTGCTAAGCGAGAATAAATATGATCATGGAAATTTACTTGAGGAATAGTTACAACTCTACCGAAAGCATTATAGGAATCTTTACCAACTTTAGCCGGGTTCTTTTGATATGAAGCAAAATTCTTTGGCCGGAGTTTAGTTATCAATCCGTTTGTTACGAGCAGATCGCCAAAGAATGGAATTATTTCTGACTCAACAACGGAACAAATCCAAGCATTTTCGATAGTAAGATTATTTTTCATGGCTTACTCCTTTCATACTTTTGAATGTTTCCGTTAATTTCATTTACCTTACCTTATTATGTTTTTTTACAAATCAACTTTCCCGTTAAACTCTTCAATCAACTTATCCCATTCCGGCACAACTGAGAATCTTTCTTTCCAATAATTTTCATTATACCATTGTTCGTTTAGCTCTTCTACGGTTTTGCCTTGCTGCTCAACCCAAGTAAAATATTTTAGATTATGAATGCGTTTCTTGTCTTGATAACTAAGCTCGGCAAAATTATCTGTAGTCTGTCTCTTAAGAACAGAATACCAATCCTTATCAGCTTGATGAGCAGAATATTTGCCCCAAGTCTGATTCATCTCTTCCAAACGTGAGCCGTATAGCTCAACGGAATCGGTAAAGATTGTGAAGATGATATCGTTCTCATTCATTTCGAAATACTTAGCAAGTTTGATTGCGCTAATCATATTGCTAATCCCGGAGATTCCAAGCCAAGGAAGTTTAGCAATTGTGTGTTCACTAACGCCAAGCTTCTGCAAATATTTTTGTCCTTCAGCATCATTGAACAAGCGCATAATTCTTAATGGGTCTTCATCATCTATTGCTACAACTGCGTCTGTGTTCTTCACGTTATGAACCCACGGAACGTGTTTGTCGCCAATGCCTTCAATGCGATGTGCACCATAACCGTTCGATAAGAGTGTTGGACACTGCAAAGCTTCCGAAGCTGCTACTTTTATCAATGGAGAAATCTCGCGCAGATAATCGCCCGCGCCTATTGTTCCGGCAGAACCGGTAGCACTTACATATCCGCTTAAGCGCTGGTTTTCTTTCTTAATCTGATTGAAAAGCGTTTCAATAGTTGAACCGGTTATTTCATAATGCCAGATTGGATTTCCCATCTGATCGAACTGATTGAAAATCAAATATTGATCGCTTGCTGCTTCGAGTTCATGACACTTATCATAAATTTCTTTCACATTGCTTTCGCATCCGTAAGTAGCATAAATTTCTGCGCCCATATTTTTCAGCCATTCAAATCTTTCTTTACTCATTTCTTCAGGAAGAATTGCTACACCGTCAACTGCAAGTAAACGAGAATTGAAAATCCCGCCGCGGCAGTAATTTCCAGTTGAAGGCCATACAGCTTTGTGATACTCCGGATTGAATCTACCGGTAACTAGATATGGAGCTAAGCATCCATAAGTTGCGCCGACTTTATGCGCACCGGTTGGAAAAAATTTTCCAACTAATCCAACTATGCGTGCTTTAACTCCGGTAATTTCTGATGGAATTTCTAAATAGTTTATTCCGCCAATATTGCCAGTCGTATGATCATTTCGCCAGTTAATTCTGAATAAGTTAAGCGGATTAATATCTTGCATTCCAACATTTGGCAATTGATCTTTTATTTTCTGTGGAATCGAATCGGGGTTTTTTAATTCACTGAATTTCGGTAGAATAATATTTTTCTCTCGGCACCGTTTAATCGTTTTCTTCAAATAATCTTCATTCTGCAATTTCCATGAAAAGCTTTCCATTGTTTCTCCTAATTATGGGATGAATATAACGTGAGTAAAACTTTTTCGGGCGTTAGCGGCGAATCGAATTTTATTTCCATGTTTGGATTGAATGCGCGCATAGCATTCATCAGAGCAAAGTAAATTCCAATTCCATATAAGAAAGGCGGCTCACCAACTGCTTTCGATCTGAGAGGACCAAAGTCATTTGGCGAATCTTTCAGAAATTCAATTTTCATTTCTTTCGGTATCGCATGAATATCCGGTATCTTATAAGTAGAAAGCGCATCGGTAATTAATCGTCCGTCGGAATTCCAGATAAGTTCTTCCGAAGTCATCCAACCGATTCCTTGAACAATGCCTCCTTCAGCCTGCCCTTGATCTATAACTTTATCAAATGACTCGCCAAAATCGTGAATGACTTTTACAGTATCAACTTCATACGTTCCGCGAAGGCAATCAACTGTAACTTCTACAATTCCAGCTCCGTAAACATGATAAGCAAACGGTTTGCCCTTGTTGGTTTTCGTATCAAAATGAATATCCGGAGTCGAGTGAAAAGCTTGAGCAGTTAAACTAATTCTCTTCATGTAAGCTTTGTTCACTAAATCTTTGAAAATTAGATTCGTCGGTTCGCCTTCATCAAAAACTTTTTCATTCTTAAAAGAAATTTTGGTGAAGTCATCTTGCCCCAGTACTTCAGCCGCAACTTTCTGCAACCGTTCAATCAAAATATTGCAAGCCGCAATTACAGCAAATCCGTTTAAATCGGTTCCCTTGCTTGCAGCAGTCGGCGAAGTATTTGATACGCGCGATGTGTTAGTTGATTCAATCTTTATTCTCGCTTCGTCAACACCAAGAGTTTTGGCGGCAATATGCTTCAACTTCGCATTAACACCTTGTCCCATCTCAACTGCGGCTGTACTTATATTTATGCTTCCATCCGTATAAATATGAACAAGCGCGGAAGCTTGATTCAAAAATGTCGTAGTAAATGAAATTCCAAAACAAATTGGTATTACCGCAACACCTTTCTTAACAAGTTTGTTAGAATCGTTAAAAGAATTTATTTCTTGCTGAATTTTCTCTAACTCGAATTCCGATTCCATCTGAGAAAAAGTTTTCTCAGCCTGGCATTGATAAGTTTTTTGTCCAAATGAAAACTCATCTCCTTCTTTTAGCAAATTCGTTTTCTGAATTTCAACCGGATCAATATTCATCACTTGAGCAGCTTTATAAATTGCCGATTCAAAAACAAATATTC
>CAZEDR010000258.1:0-5006 GCA_964510975.1 uncultured Melioribacter sp.
TGATAGCACCAATAGGATTAATCTTAACTTCCCACTGATCGTAACCGAATGAACTGCCGATCAAATTAAATTGATTAATTCTCTTCCAGAGACCCAAAGTACCGCGTACTATCTTATAAGTGTAGTCTGATTTATTTAGTTTTTCCGCGGTTTTATTTCGGTTGTTAAAATTGTAATAACTCGTTGAAACAGAGAATCCGATATTTTCGTCATGCAGTAAAGCTGGGTTATCATATTGAATTGAAAAATATTTATCGTATCCAAGCCCAATTACGGCACGTAGCGTTTCGTTTCTCCCTCTGAAGTTCTTCAATAAAAGATTGATCCCGTACGTGAGAGTTTTTAAGGAATTTGTTTGAGTGTACCAGAATGGAATTGGATACAAATACCAAGTCTCAGCTACATCAATAACAAGTAAGTTTTTTCTGTTACGATTTTCAATTAGCAACTCAACTCGGTTAAAGAGCATTAAGCTGTAAATCCTCTCGCGGTTAAAATGCAAAAGCTTATCATCAACAACATCGCCAATTTTGAAAGTCAACTCGCGTAGAATGATAAAGTCTTCAGTAATATCGTTTCCTCGAATTGTAATCGAGTCGATAACTACCGGTTCGGTAAGTTTTGTTTGTAGTGAGTCGCTTGTAGTTTGAGAATAACTGATGAGACTTATCAAACAGAGTAATGCTGCTGTAAGTAATGTTCTCATCAGTTCTAAAAATTAAAATGCTTTACATAAATTGTAGTAAACCGCTATACATTTATCTTGAATGGTCTGAATACCTTTTTTAATAACCGGCTTAACAGCTTCATCATTCCTAACACCTTGCTGGAGCCAGAGTGCTTTTGGATTTACCGAAAGCACATCTTCAATAATTTCCGGAATGGTTTCGGAGCGGCGAAATACATTTACAATGTCGATCTTAAAAGGAACATCTTTAAGACTAGCATAAACTTCAAAACTGCCGGCATACTTTATCATAGGATTTACACCAACAACTTTGTAGCCTCGTGCTGCCATAACTTCCGAAATCTGAAAGCTGGTTCTGCCGGGGTTATCAGAAAGGCCAACAACAGCAATGGTTTTGGCAGTATGAAGCAAATCTGCGATCTGCTTCATTTCGTCAATATCATTCAATTCTTAGCCTCTTCATATTCAGAAATTGGCAAGCAGCTGCAAACTAAATTTCTGTCGCCGTAAGCATCGTTAACTCTAGCAACACTTGGCCAGAACTTGTTATCTTTGACTGCACTAGCGGGAAACGCCGCTTTCTCTCTTGAATAGGAATGTTTCCAATCAGCACAAATGAGTGAGTCGGCTGTATGCGGTGCATTTTTCAAAACGTTATCATCTTTAGGAAAATTGCCATTTTCAATTTCAGCAATTTCCTTTCTAATCTGAATCATAGCTTCGACAAATCTATCAAGTTCACGTAACGGTTCGCTCTCAGTTGGTTCAACCATCAGTGTTCCCGGAACCGGAAACGAAACTGTTGGCGCGTGGAATCCATAATCCATCAAACGTTTTGCAATGTCTCCTACTTCTATACCGGATGTTGCCTTAAACTGTCTGCAATCTAAAATCATTTCGTGAGCGCAGAAACCGTTTGTGCCTGTATATAAAACCGGGTAGTTCTTCTCGAGTTTTGTTTTCAAATAATTTGCACTAAGAATTGCAGCTTTTGTTGCAAAGGTTAATCCACTAGAGCCCATCATTTTGATATAAGCATAAGAGATGAGAAGCACTCCCGCACTTCCCCACGGTGCTGCCGAAACAGCTGTAATCGCTTTTTCTCCACCTACTTTTACAACCGGATTGCCCGGTAGAAACTGTGCAAGATTTTTTGTAACAGCGATTGGTCCAACTCCAGGTCCGCCGCCGCCGTGAGGTATTGCAAATGTTTTATGCAAGTTCAAATGGCAAACATCAGCGCCAATATGTCCCGGACTTGTTAAACCTAATTGGGCGTTTAAGTTTGCGCCATCCATGTAAACTAAACCGCCGTTATCATGAATGATTTTGCAAATCTCAATTATCGCTTCTTCAAAAACGCCGTGAGTTGATGGATATGTGACCATTAAAGAAGAAAGTGAATCTTTGTATTGCTCGGCCTTTGCTTTAAGATCTGCAACATCAATGTTTCCATTCTCATCACACTTTACTACAACAACATTACCGCCCGCCATCACGGCGCTAGCCGGATTTGTTCCATGAGCAGATGAAGGAATTAATACAATATTTCTATGCTGCTCTCCTCTGCTTTGGTGATAAGCGCGAATAACCATTAAGCCGGTATATTCTCCTTGTGCGCCGGAGTTTGGCTGAAGTGATACTGCATCAAATCCGGTTATTGCAGCAAGATCATTTTCTAATTCATGAATAAGTTGATGATAGCCTTCGACTTGTTCTTTAGGCGCGAACGGATGCATATTAGCAAATTCCGGCCAGCTGATTCCAAACATTTCAGAGCTTGCATTCAACTTCATTGTGCAAGAGCCAAGTGGAATCATTGAAGCAGTTAGTGACAAATCTTTTTTCTCTAAACTTTTGATGTAGCGAAGCATATCCGTTTCGCAATAGTAAGAATTGAAAACTGGATGAGTTAAGAAATCACTCTTTCTAATGTTTACTTCTTGGATTGAGCTAGCGAGTTTATCATGTGTAACTTTCGCAGATTTTTTAACAACTACTTCCGCAATGAGTTGAACCAATTCTTCTACATCTGCTAGTGTTGTTGGTTCAGATACAGAAATTCCAACAAATTTTTCTTCGTAACGCAGATTAATTTTCTTGGACTCAGCAAGCGATTTGAGCTTCTTTATCTGATCATTAGTCAACTCTAGCTTTAGAGTATCATAGTAAAATTCGTTCTTCTGATCAAGTCCCAAAGATTTAAGTGAGCTTGCGAGATACTTTGTCAAGTCATTTACACGTTTAGCAATTGCTGTAACTCCATCTTTACCATGATAGACAGCATACATGCCCGCCATAATCGCCAGCAAGACTTGTGACGTACAAATATTGCTTGTAGCATGTTCTCTCTTAATATGCTGCTCGCGTGTTTGTAGAGCCATTCTTAGAGCTCTGTTACCGTTTGCATCGATCGAGACACCAATTATTCTGCCCGGTATTTGGCGTTTGAAATCTTCCTTTGTAGCAAAGAAAGCTGCATGCGGTCCGCCATATCCCATAGGCACGCCAAATCTTTGTGTAGAACCAACGACTACATCGGCGCCAAATTCTCCCGGAGGAGTTAGCAATGCTAATGAAAGTAAATCGGCAGCAACAGCTTTAAATATTCCTTTTGCTTCGGCTTGCTGGAATAATTCCGAGTAATCATAAACATCTCCATCACGTGCCGGATATTGAACCAGCAACCCGAAAATGTCATCGGTCAATTCAAGATTTTGATGATTGCCAATTCGCAATTCAATACCAAATGGAGCGCAGCGTGTTTTCAAAACATCTATCGTTTGCGGAAAACATTCCTCCGAAACCCAAAATACTTTTGCGTTTTTCTTAGCAGTTTTTCTGGCTGAATGCAACATACTCATTGCTTCGGCGGCGGCAGTTGCTTCATCAAGCAAAGATGCATTTGCAACCGGCATTGAAGTTAAATCGCAAATCATCGTCTGGAAATTTAGCAATGCTTCCAATCTTCCTTGAGATATTTCTGCTTGATATGGTGTGTACTGTGTGTACCAGCCCGGGTTTTCTAAAATATTTCTCTGAATTACACCGGGAGTTATTGTTGGGTTGTATCCTAAACCAATATAATTTTTGAACAACTGGTTTTTCTGTGCAAGTTCCTTTAATGAACTTAACAACTCAGTCTCTGTTTGAGCTTCTTCAATTTTGATTTTTTCTTTTAAGCGGATTGAAGCCGGAACAGTTTTATCGATTAACTCATCAAGAGAAGAAACCCCAATAACAGAACACATTTCTTTAATATCTTTTTCACTAATGCCAACGTGGCGGTCAACAAACTTTTCGAACGATGCAAAGCTCATATTACTTCCAATTTGTGGTGGTTTTGTAATTTTTTTAGTAACGAAATATAAAGATTTGGCTGAAACTGGAAGGGAAATAATTGAAAAAAGTCGGTGTGTCCATACTTATGTATAACGCTCACATCATTCCAAATAAAACGAACCATCAATAAATCTAATTTGACTGGAATGAACGATTCTCAGATTATGATCATCCCATTCGCCAACCGTAATTTTTGTCCATCCTTTGACCTTTGGTTTTACCTTGATCAGCGTAATATATTCATAAGAATTTTTTGCAACCAGCTCTGTTAAGTCTTGGTTAACAATCTTCACCTTTGATCCGCCTTTTGGAAATAAACAAGTTAATGCCAGCGGTTTGTTATAAATGAAGTTGTCCCCATTTAACTTAAGTGTAATCCTTACTTCATAAACAAAATGGTCAATTACATAATACGTTTGTGATGGATATACCATAGTACGCATCGTTGATAAAGTATATGTAGTATCAATACACTTAGCAGAAATAAAAGTAACAACTATCTCACTGTGCGATGAGCTTTGGGAATAGTAAGTAATATGCGGAATTATTAAGAAACCAAACAATAGAAATTTCTTTGTTTTTGAGAATAACAGAATCAATTTTTCTAAAAGGAATTTCATTCTTCGTCTCAACCCGGAAGGTTATGTATTTCCCTCAAAAAAATAAATCGTCTTGAATTGACAATCCATGTAAATATCTTGGTATGCACCATTCTACATTCATAAGTAGGCAATAACAATCTATGCCGCTTGTGTAGCTGTCCTAATTGTTTCCAAATGATCTTTCATTTTATCTTTTGCTGTTTCCAAATCATATCTATTCTGCAGATTCAGCCAGAACTCTTCCGAGAGATTAAAATACTTGGAAAGTAAAAGCGCAGTTGGCGCTGTAATAGCGCGGTTACTCAACACAATTTGGTTAATTCTTGATAGAGGTAAGCCAAGGTCTTTAGCCAGCCTGTACTGAGTAATTTCCA
>CAZEDR010000259.1:0-4907 GCA_964510975.1 uncultured Melioribacter sp.
ACAATCAGAATGCCTCTCAGGTGGTCGGGCAGCCCGATTTTACTACGTATAACAATTCAACTTTAAATGGAGCAATTGAGATTGTCTTGGATGTGGCGAATGGAAAAGCGTATATAGTAGATTGTTTTCATTATAGAGTTCTTCGTTTCGCATATCCTTTTTCCGGTACACCAATAACTGCCGAGATGCAGTTTGGCACTGGCGCTTCTTCATATGGGCAAAATTCATTTACGGAGGTCCTTGGTGCTGCTGTCTATAATGATGTGCTCTATGTTCTCGACAATGGCCATCGAATACTCCGGTTTGACAATGCCAGCACGAAAACGAATCAACCGAATGCCAATGGAATAATCGGTCAAACAAGTTATACAGCTTTTTCATCGGGAACCAGTAATACTAAATTTGATTCGCCTCAATTTATTTACATTGATAATAACGGAAATCTTTGGGTGCCCGATCAATACAATAACAGAGTTTTGAAGTTTTCGGATGTGAACAGCAAAGCCACAGACGGTACGGCGGCAGCTGATTTTGTCCTCGGTCAGGCGAATTTTACTACCAAAGCAACCGGTACTTCTACATCTTCTATGAATGGACCGAACGGTGTTTGTGTGAGGGGGACGACCGTGTGGGTTTCGGATACGTGGAACTATCGGGTTCTTCGGTTTGATAATCCATCAACGAACGGAGCCGCCGCAAATGGCGTGCTTGGAATGACATCGGAATCTGGACCAACTCAAAATAGATTTGAGACGCCTACTGATCTCGAAGTTGACGGCAATGGAAATCTCTATGTCTCAGATGTGAATCGTGTATTGATATTTCTTAATGCAGCGGCGAAAGCCGACGGAGCAAATGCTGATAATATTCTTGGACAATCATCTTGGACATCTGATGCGGCGGGTACAGGTGCGAATGGTTTTGACGTCAATTGGAGTGAGGGATTGGCAATTGATAACGCAAATAATAAATTGTTCGTCGCTGATCTCAACCATAACCGGGTACTCGGTTTCACTGCCAGCTCATCCTTGCCTGTAGAGCTCTCCAGTTTCACCGGCAGTGCAAACGGATCATCTGTTACTTTAAACTGGCAAACAGCAACGGAAGTGAATAACTATGGATTTAGTGTAGAACGTGCCTCGACTCCGCTCGGCATGACATGGGAAAAAATTGCGTTTGTGCAAGGACATGGAAATTCAAACTCTCCAAAAGAATATTCTTTTACTGAAAATCTTGCTCTTGCTCATGATCTTAATCTTGATCGCATTCAGTATCGCCTAAAGCAAATAGACTTTGACGGCAAGTATGAATACAGCAATATAGTTGAAGTAAAGCTTGAAACACCAAAACAGTTTAGCTTGCAGCAGAACTATCCTAATCCATTTAATCCAAGTACTGTAATCAGCTATCAGCTTTCAGCAGCCAGCCATGTTACATTAAAAGTTTACGATACAATTGGAAGAGAAGTAACAACTCTTGTAAATGAAGTTAAAGAAGCAGGAAGTTATCATGCTATGTTTGATGGCAGCAGTTTAGCTAATGGAGTTTATATAGTCAAAATGATTTCCGGCAGTTACACCAGTTCGATAAAAATGTTGATAATGAAATAAAAGACTCTGAAAAAGTATTTGGCGGTTGTTATTACATGCCAAAGAGGATGAAGCAATCTCTACAAATGAAACAAGAACAAAGCATCGAGTTTGTATCTTCTCTGTGGGATTTGCGAATACACTTTATGATATGTGAGACTGAATAGAAATAGTATGTTGATTTTCTTGACAATGAATCCTTCGTTGGGATTCATCGTAAGTAGAATTTTGAAGGAACTATATTCCTTTACTAAATAGAGAGATAACTATGAAGAAAATATTTTTATTTATTATTCTGATATGCAGCTCAATCATTCTATCACAGCAAATAAATGATTCTCAACTGGCAAAACTTGATCCTCTACTTAAATTGAAATTCCAAAATTATTTTTCTTCTAAACAACTGAAAGAGTTATCTGTAACGAGTTCCCATGATTCCACATGGGGAGTAATAATTAGAACTAAGGATGCAGCGACGTTAATAAGGAACAATGTCAATGTAAATTCGATTTATCCAGATTTTGTAACTGCTAGAATAACACTAAATGATTTAGCTAAAATAATAACACTTCAGAGTGTGGAATATGTATCAACTCCAAAACAAGTTAAGTACGATAACGACATAGCCAATACGTTGATTGGCTCGGATTTACTTCACCAAGGATATGTCAATGGATCCATTTATGATGGAACGAATATCTTAATCAGCACAATAGACTCAGGAATAGATTGGAGTCACTATGATTTTAGAGACCCTACGGATGCAACCCAAAGCAGAATATTATATATCTGGGACCAGACGTTAACAAAAACTGGGAGTGAAGTAACACCGGAAGATAGAGATGCTACTTTTACAGGATTGAATTATGGTGTTGAATATACAAAAGCACAAATTGAAACTGAATTAACTACTCCAACCGGATTTGTAAGAGAACAGGATGTTAATGGACACGGGACTCATGTAATGGGAACCGCTGTAGGAAATGGTTCATCATTATCATCACAAAAATATTCCGGCATTGCCCCTAAAGCAGATATAATCGCAATAAAAACTAATAACTCTACAACCTCGATAATTGATGGAATAACATATGCAAGTAAAATTGCAGCACAACTTGGCAAACCTATAGTTCTAAATTTAAGTTTAGGTACCCAGTCTAATCCCCATGATGGTAGTACAGAATTGGATGCTGCCGTAGATAATTTTGTTGGATCAGGTAAAGTTGTTGTTGTTTCTGCCGGTAATGAAGGATCGAATTCAATCCATACAACCGGGTCAATAAGCGGCGGAACTAATTCTGATATCACATTTACAACTCCGACATACACTGCTACGGACGATGACCGATTTACTTTTGACTTATGGTTCAATTCAATTGGGACTATTACAGCAAGGGTAACATCGCCGAATGGATATCAAGTTACAAAAGCCACTTCCGGAACAACTGGTGGAATTAGTACGGCAGATGGCTGGATTGATATTACTAACAACACCAATTATAACAAAACGGAAATAATAGTTACTATTATGGGTGATAACACCAAATCAATTTGTGCCGGTCAATGGACTCTAAGCGTTAAAGACTCAACTGGAAATGAAATAACTTACCATGGCTGGTTAACCCTTTCGAATCTTAATGGCAGTACGGTTACATTGAATGGTGGTAATTCACAATACACAGTTGGCAGTCCAGGTTCTGCTTCAAAAGCAATTACCGTTGGTTCATTTGTATCCAGAGAAAAATGGTATGGATCTGATGGATCTATTCATAATTCAAATACTCCTTTTCGTTCAGATAATATTTCAAGCCTGAGTAGTATCGGTCCCCGAGTTGACAATGTTCAAAAGCCGGAAATTACTGCACCCGGGGAAAACATAATTTCCAGTTTATCCGGTAATGCTACGGTAACAGCATCAGATATTGACCCTGGAGCTAAACATTCTCGAAGAAGTGGGACAAGCATGTCTGCACCTGTTGTAACAGGCGCTGCTGCCCTGTTGTTACAACAAAGTTCAACTCTTACTTCAGAACAAGTAAAATCATATTTTACTGATAATGCTACCAGTGATTCATTCACAGGGTCAGTTCCAAATTCCAGCTGGGGTTATGGAAAACTAAATATTTTTAAATCAATGGTTAGTTTAATCAATTCGGGATGGCCATCATCGAGAGATATTTTAGCATACGATGGATGGAGCTCATACGGATCAGTTTCATTAACGAATACTCAAAAAGTAGCTGTAAAATTTACTCCGAACTTTTCCGGAAAAGTTACCGGACTTTTATTTCACACAAATGGAATGACTCTTACAGGTCCCATTTTGGCTGAGATATGGTCAAATGATTCCGGCATTCCCGGTTTGAAACTGGGAAGTACTGTTACTGTGCAACAGGATAATATTCAGGCAGGAAGTTGGAATGTAATCAACATGATTCCATCAGGTGTTGATGTTACTAGCGGAACAGATTACCATGCAGTATTTTATTTTACCACAATTGGCGATCAGTTAAATATTGCAACTGATCCCGCGGCAACTGAAAATCGTTCAGCATTTTTTAGTGGAAACTGGTCTTCAGTTAGTGGTTCAAATTACAGATTAAGACCTATAATTGCTGTATCCAACAGTGCTTTACCGGTAGAGCTCACCAGCTTCACCGCCACTTCCACAAATAACGTTGTTGAATTACAATGGAAAACCGCAACGGAAGTGAATAACTACGGGTTCAGTGTAGAACGAAGAGTGCAGAGTGTAGAGTGGAAAAAAATAGCATTTGTAAATGGAAATGGAAATAGTAATTCACCAAAGAGTTATTCATATACAGATAATCTTGCTCTTGCTCATAATCTTAATCTTGATCTATTGCAATACCGCCTGAAGCAAATAGACTTTGACGGCAAGTATGAATACAGCAATGCTGTTGAAGTTAAGATTGATGCACCGTCAAAAACAGTGTTAGAGCAGAATTATCCCAATCCATTTAATCCGGAGACAACTATTATCTATAAGGTGCAACCGGCAAGCAAAGTAAGCCTAAAAGTGTATGATCTACTTGGAAGAGAAGTTGCAACGTTAGTTGATGAATTCAAACAAGCCGGAACCTATAATTCTCAATTCTCAATTCTCAATTATCAATTATCGTCCGGTGTTTATTTTTACAAACTCCAAACTGACAATGGTTTCTCTGAAACAAAGAAACTGATGATAATTAAATGATGGCGTTCTGCGAAGAGGTTACATAATTTCTCGAGAGACATTTCTAGGATTGCAAAAATAAGCTGCCTCGAATCCTCGAAGCAGCTTTTATTATTGTAATT
>CAZEDR010000260.1:0-2373 GCA_964510975.1 uncultured Melioribacter sp.
ATTAAAACAGTTTCATCTTTTTGTGCACCCATACAGTCTTTAATAGCAATCAAACAAGCTTTATCAAGTTTTGTAGTTTTCATAATCACCTCAGAATGGGAAACTAATGTTTATTTGTAGTGTTGCGCTCCAGCCACCTTTTGGAATCGCGTTAGTAATTCTACCTTGTCCAACCGCAAGATTACTTTGATTTTCGAATTCTTCCATTTTCATGAAATAATATCCGGCAGTTCCTTCCAAGCTCATATAATCGGGAACAATATGGATAATAATTCCGGTTGCAGCAAAATAAGTTGCCTCAGCTTTTTCCGGAGAAAATTTGTATTCATCTTTAAGTGAGTTGTTTTCATACTTTTGTTGAGTTAGTTCCGAATTAAAAAAAGAAACTCCTCCCTCAAGAATTTTCCAATCGAGAAATGAAGTAAGCGGAATGCCAATATCAACCGCAACGCCCCAGTGATTCATGTTGAGCATATACTTTTGCTGAGCAAGAGAACTTCCGCCGGGACTATTTATAGTATGCTCTTCTTTTAAAAATTGGTAATAGCCTTTTGCAGTGATAAATACTTTGTCCCACTTAGCTCTAAAGAAATTTGCCCCAACTCTATAACCGGAGCCGAGATTAAATTTCACTTTATCATCAACTGCAAAATTGCTCTCCAAAAGTTCAGAATTGACAAAATCATCCAATCCCGGAGTTTGGTAATGATATTCTGACATACCAACATAAAAACCGCTCAATCCCAAACAGCCAAACCCAAATTTCTGTGCGTTTGCAACTGTAGAAATCAACAGTAGAACGACAAACAATATATTTCTGGAAACTCTAATCAATACTTTCTCGGTAAAATTTTAAGTTATAAAATTAATTACTAGAGACTTCTGAATAATTAATTTTGTGTCACACTGAGCTTGTCGAAGTGTGATAATTTAGTTTGTAGTGTCATGGTTCGACAGGCTCACCATGACTTTGTCTTAATATTTCAGCGGTCACTACTATATACTTAGACGACTGTTTTTTCAATTCCCTTTTCTAGGCCATGCCCAGATGGACTTAATTCCGATTTACGAAGCAAATATGCAAACAGTAAACCAAAGAATCCTAGTGAAGAAAAAATCCACATTCCCATTGTATAGCCACCGCTATAATCGTTAGCCCAACCAATAAGAAAATTGAATCCGGCGAGACCAATGTTTTGAACCATTGTCATTAATCCATAGGCAGTTCCAAGTTTAGCTTCATCTACAATAATTGCAACACTTGGCCACATAATAGCCGGGATTAATGAAAAAGCTAATCCCATCATTGCCATAGGTACATAAAGAGAAATTTGCGTATAAGCCATTATTAAATAAACCGGGACAAGCATTAGGGAACCAACCATCATTAATAAAGATCTTTTTCCAACGTAATCTACAAGCAAACCAAAAAGTGGCGTTAACACCATTGCCGAAAGCGTTAGCATACTAGAAAGAAATCCTCCCATCTCGCGTGTTGTTCCATGTGTATCCATAAAAAACTTTACAGCAAATGTCTGGAATGGAAAAATACCGGAATAAAATGTTACGCATAGAAGAACTACAAACCAGTAAGACTTTGAAAAACTAAATATCTGGCTGAACCGAATTTCATCTTGTTTTGGAACCGGACGAAGTGAGTAATTCTTTTCCGCGTAAGAATCCATTCCCCAGTAGATTACTGCCATTGCAATAGAAATTACACCGGCACCAAGTGCAATGAGCAATGGATATTTATATGTATCATAAAATACGCTTGCCCAACTTGGAGAATTTAACGCGGCGAATGAACCAAGACGCGCTAGAGTTAAATTCAATCCAAACGCGAATGATAGTTGTCTACCTCTAAACCATCTTCCAACAACAGTTGTTATTGCAACAATCATCGATTCTGCACCAAGGCCGAAAACAAGTCTGCCAATTGCCATCATAGTTATATCGCTGAACGAAGCAGTGATTGCCGCGCCTATCAAACAAAGAGTTGTAAAAATAAATGTGGAAACTCTGGTTCCTATTTTATCTATTATAACTCCGCCAATAAGAACCATTAAGATATTTGGAACACTATAAATTCCTTGAAGCAATCCAATATTGGCATCTGTAAATTTTAATTGCTTAACAAGCAAATCGGCAAGAGGACTTATCGAATCATAGATATAATAGTTGCCGAACATAGCGAGAGATATTACAACTAAAATTATCCAGCGAAACGCGAAAGATGGCTCCGGCTTTGTTTGAACTGCAGTATCCATAAAAACCTACTTTTCATAGCTCATAATCTTACTCGTGCTCTTACTCTTAATCGTCTTATTTTTTTACAAACGATCAAGATTATGAGCACGAGCAAGAAAGAGA
>CAZEDR010000260.1:2383-4892 GCA_964510975.1 uncultured Melioribacter sp.
AGCGAGAGATATTACAACTAAAATTATCCAGCGAAACGCGAAAGATGGCTCCGGTTTAGCACTTATTGTTGTTTCCATTATTACCTAGAAATTCTTGATCGTGATCTTGATCTTGCACTTGATCTATTTTTAGATATTGGATCAAGATTAAGATCAAGGTCAAGATCATGATTAGAAAATCATTTAACTGGAATATTCTTTAGTGCTTCCACTAAATTTTCCCAGAATTTCTCAACAGTACTAATCTGAACTCTTTCATCAGGAGAATGTGCACCAAAAATAGTTGGACCAAAAGAAATCATATCCATGTGAGGATATCTTTCCTTAATGATTCCACATTCCAAACCAGCATGGATAGCTTTTACTTCCGGCTCTTTACCATATTTTTCATTGAATACTTTTTTCATAACCGCAAGTGCCGGTGAATGAATGTCCGGCTTCCAACCCGGATAACCATCGCTTTGTTTAACTTCAGCTTTTGCAAGTCTAAAAAGTGCTGATACAGAATTTGAGATATCCAATTTTTCTGTTTCAACTGAGCTTCTTTGGCTTAAAATGACTTCAACAGTTTTTTTGTTTGTAACAACTACTGCAAGATTTGTAGATGTTTCTACTAAGCCTTCAATATCGGCACTCATCTTAATTACACCATTTGGAACTGCGTAAAGTGAATCAATCAAATTCTTAGCTGTGGTTTTATCCATTACTTTGGATTTTGATTTAGAAGCGGTGCATGCAACAACCAAAGTTGGTTCAACACTCGCTAATTCTGCTTTAACTATTTCATTGTAGTGCTCAACATAACCTAGTACATCATCAGCAGATTTTTTTGGAACACGAATTGTCGCAAAACTTTCGCGCGGAATTGCATTATGCTTACTTCCTCCGCTCAACGAAACTAGACGGATTCCATAATTGTAATTAAGTTCATGGAGTAAACGAATCATTAATTTAATTGCATTTCCTTTTCCGAGATGAATATCTAAACCGCTATGGCCGCCCTTCAACCCGGTAATGCTGATTTCGTAAGCAACTGTTTTTTCGGGAACATCCTTCGACTCGAATTTGAAATTAACAGTAGTACTTTGTCCACCGGAACAACCAATATACAATGCACCATCTTCTTCAGAATCAAGATTCATCAGAATGTCTGCATTTACAAATCCGGGCTGCAAAGCTTGAGCACCGTTCAAACCGGTTTCTTCATCTAAAGTAAATAAAGCTTCAATTGGACCATGTTCAATATCGTTTGATTCCAAAACTGCTAATGCAGCCGCTGCGCCAATTCCATTATCGCTTCCAAGGGTAGTACCTTTTGCTTTAACCCAATCACCGTCGGCATAACATAGAATCGGATCTTTTTCGAAATCATGTTTTACATCAGCATTCTTCTCCGGAACCATATCAAGATGGCCTTGCATAACAACCGGAGTTAAATTTTCTTTACCGGGAGTAGCCGGTTTACGGACTACAATATTACCGAATGCATCAGTTTTGCATTCAAGATTATTTTGTTTTGCAAAATCGACAACATACTTAGCGACTAACTGCTCGTGACGGCTTGGATGCGGACGTTTACAAATTTCTTCAAAGTGCTTCCAAAGTAATTCCGGTTTTAAATGACCTAATGCATCTGCCATAGTTAAGCTCCTTTCAATTCTTCGAATGTTATTAATCTTTGTTCGTAAAGCTGCGTTAAAAATTTCGGAAGTCTCTCTTCCACTGGTTGTATTTTATCACCCAAAGCGGCAACAAGTTCCCCGGCTATAACACCAACATTTTTCTTACCATCAATGGCTAGCCAAACAGCCGAGCCAAGCTCATCAAGTTTAATTTTTATATGAGGTGATTTTAACTTCGGCTCAAATAATTTGATGGTAATTTTATTCTGAAATTTAGGCATCAGAACAGTTACTATGCTGTTCTCGCCAACTTCATGCTTTACCAAATAAGCCGGAGTAAGATCGAATGTGCTTGTATTTTTTAAGATTCTACGTCTTTGCAAAAAATTCATCATAACCTAAACTATATTTTCAAAAGAGAAGGTCATGCAGTGATTTATTAACGCATGACCTTCCTAATTTTATTCACACTTGATTTTAGATAAACAAATCAATGTGTTTTAATTTTTACATAGAGACTGCCGGTGGTGCCGGGTCATCAGCTTTGCCGGCATTCTTTACCGGAACACTAACAAGATACCAAGCAACAAATGCAAATACTGCTAAGCTTACATAGAACGACGGGGTTTCGAATATTGAGAACAATGAAACTTCGAAGAATGCAAGTCCGGCAAAGATTAATCCAACAAGAGCTTCTCCGGCAATCAAACCGGCAGCAACAAGAACTCCGGTATTTTCAACTCTTGCTTTTTGCGCATCATTGAATTTTCTCTTGGCTGCTACTCTTTCCACAATTCCTTTAATCATACCGCCAATAAATATAGCGAATGTGGTCTCGAGTGGTAGATACATACCAACGGAAACAAGCATAGGACTTTTCACTTGCA
>CAZEDR010000261.1:0-4877 GCA_964510975.1 uncultured Melioribacter sp.
TGATAATCGCAAACGTATAGGTTGGAAAAATCTTATATTTAAATCCATCGTAAAAAGCTACTTAGTATTACGGAGTTAATGAATGCCTGTCATGAAACCAAAGTTGTTTACTACTTTAAAAAATTATACAAAAGAACAGTTTATTGCAGACGCCACAGCCGGAGTAATTGTAGGCATTGTAGCTCTGCCGCTGGCAATTGCGTTTGGTATTGCAAGCGGAGTTACACCGGAAAAAGGAATAATCACCGCTATAATTGCCGGATTTATTATTTCAGCATTTGGTGGAAGTCGTGTGCAAATTGGCGGACCTACCGGAGCTTTCATCATAATAGCGATTGCTACAATTATGGCGGGAGTTATTTTAGTAATAATGGGGCTAGTCAAATTCGGTTCGTTAATAAAATTTATTCCATATCCGGTAGTGGTTGGTTTTACAAGTGGAATTGCACTACTCATTTTTTCTACACAGATGAAAGATTTCTTTGGACTGCAAATTCAAAAGGTGCCATCGGAGTTTCATGAAAAATGGAGCGCTTACTTTGGCGCCTTAACAACAGTAAACTTTTATGTACTGGGAATTGCATTGCTGGCATTATCAATCATGATTTTCTGGCCGAAAGTTACTCACCGAATTCCGGGTTCTTTAATCGCAATACTTGTAACAACTGTTTTAGTAATGGTTTTCAAGTTACCGGTAGATACTATCGGAAGTAAATTTGGTGAAATACCTTCCAATATTCCAATGCCAAGTTATTTTGAAATAAACTTAAGCGTAATAAAAAATTTAATTGGTCCGGCTACAGTAATTGCTCTTCTTGCTGCAATTGAATCTCTTCTTTCGGCGGTTGTTGCCGATGGTATGATTGGAGGCAAACACAGAAGTAATATGGAACTGATTGCCCAAGGGTTGGCAAATATTATTACTCCAATATTTGGTGGTATACCGGCAACAGGCGCCATTGCCCGTACAGCAACTAATATTAAGAATGGTGGAAGAACTCCGGTTGCTGGAATTATTCATGCTCTTACACTTCTTCTCATTATGCTTTTCTTTGGCAGCTATGCAAAATTGATTCCGATGGCAACATTGGCGGCAATACTTGTTGTAGTTGCTTATAATATGAGCGAATGGCATTCATTTAAGTCTCTGTTGAAAAGCCCGGCAAGCGATGTTGCGGTTTTGTTGACCACTTTCTTTTTGACAGTGGTTTTTGATTTAACAATAGCGATTGAAATAGGAATGGTACTGGCTGTATTACTATTTATGAAACGTATGGCTGAAGTTTCCAACGTTAGTGTTATTACAAGAGAACTTGAAGATCAAGAAGAGCAGCCGGATTCTAATGCAATAGATAAAAAACAAATTCCGCTAGGAGTGGAGGTGTTCGAAATTAACGGACCTTTCTTCTTTGGTGCAGCTAAAAAATTCAAAGATGAAATGCTGGCAATTGAAGAACCGCCTAAAGTTAGAATTATTCGTATGCGTAATGTTCCCGCTATTGACGCGACCGGTTTACAAACTCTTAGAGATTTCTATCACGATGCCAAAAAACTAAAAACGCATATGATTCTTTCTGGGGTTCACACGCAACCATTGTATGCGATGACTCAAGCTGGACTATTCGACCTTTATGGTGAAGATAATATATTTGGAAATATTGATGACGCACTTGATCATGCGCGAGAAATTCTTGGTCTGCCAAAATTGGGAAGGCCGGAAGATTTTGTTCCTACTGTAAAAAGGGAAATGAAATAATAATCATACTCATAGGATAAAATAGGTAGTTAGAGTTGGATCTTAATACGAAAGATATTGCGCATTTGCTTATGATTCCCGAAAAGGAAGTACAGCAATTAATAAACAAGAAAGCAATTCCATTCCAGTATCTACACGATAAAACGGTTTTTAATAAGCAGCAAATTATTGAGTGGGCACTTGGGCAAAACTTACCGATTAACGTTTCCGGGCACAAAAAATTAATTGAGTTCCATATTGAAACTGTAAACACACTTCTTGATAAGGACTCATTTCATTTTAATTGCAATTTGAGTGAAACTGATTACATTGAACAAATGGTTTCGCAACTGAAATTCGAGAAAAATGTTGATAGTGAAATAATTATTCAGCTTTTGAAAAGCAGAGAAATGATGATGAGCACTGCAATCGGAAATGGAATCAGTTTACCTCATCCCCGCGTACCATTGATGGTAGGGAAGAACAAACCGCTAATTAATTTCTTCTTTCCAGAAATTCCTCTAAACTTGAAATCAATTGATGGTAAGCCGGTTCATACATTAATCCTTCTGATATCACAAACAATTAAACAGCACTTGAGTTTGATTGCCCATCTGAGTTTCCTACTTTCAAATCAAACATTTCGGTTTGCATTAGAGAACCGGCTGACTCATAGAGAAATACTAGACATCATTAGGAAAATTGAGGAGACGAGAAACAAAGCCCAATGAACGGTTTAATTGACCCCAATAATTATATTTTCATTGCGGCATTTTCAATTCAATTACTCGCAATTGGATTTCTCTTTATTAATAATGAACGCAAAGCATTATTTGCGGCAAACAGCGTCTTACTGGTTGGACTTACACTAGGTTTATTATCTACTCTATCATCAGCCCTTTTTTCTTCAGCTGAAATATCATCTAAGAGCATTTTTGCCGGCTGGATTCGCTTGGATGGTTTGAGTCTCTACTTTCTATTCGTTATTCAACTGGCCGCAATTCCAACTACAATCTACAATTTCTCATATCTCCAACATCACATTGAGCGGAAAAGATCTATCAAGGCATTTCTTGCATTCTATATTTTGCTTTTAATTTCAACACAATTTACAGTTATAGCAAATCAAGCAATATTATTTTTGGTGAGTTGGGAATTGATGAGCATGTCGGCCTATCTCGCAATGATTCTAGAAAAAGAAAAGGAAGAAGTACAACAAGGGAGTTTTTATTATTTCGCGGCAGCTCACCTTTTACTTTTCATTCTTTATATAATGTTTTTCCTCCTTCATAATCAAACCGGGAGTTGGTATTTCAGCGATTACCATCTTTCATTTTCCATCGGAATTGTAGTTCCAATAATTTTCATTTTAGCATTTATAGCCTTTGGAATTAAAGCGGGATTGATGCCTTTTCATATTTGGCTTCCGCAAGCACATCCAATTGCTCCAACAGTATTGAGTGCTTTTCTTTCCGGCGTGCTGCTTAAAACCGGCATTTACGGGATTCTCAGAATTTATCTTTTCATCAAACCAGTACCGGAGTGGTGTGGTTGGTTAGTGCTTACCTTTAGTATGATTAGCGCAATACTAGGAGTGTGGTATGCACTTGCACAACATGATATTAAACGTTTGCTAGCCTATCATTCAGTTGAAAACATTGGAATCATCGGAATGGGAATTGGAATAGGTTTTATTGGCTCGGCAAATAATATACCAGCTATACAAGTTTTAGGGTTTGGCGGTGCGCTTTTGCACACTCTGAATCATGCGATATTCAAAAGTCTTTTGTTTATCGGAAGCGGTGTGGTATATCAAAACCTTGGTACAAGAAATATTGAGTTAATGGGCGGACTTGTTCACCGTGCAAGATATATAGCTTTGCTTTTCTTAATTGGCTCTGTAGCAATTAGTGGAATACCACCATTCAACGGTTTCATTTCTGAGTTCATTATTTATATGGGGTTTTTCAAAACTGCAAATGAGTTGAGCAACTATTATCCAATAATTATGTTGATGTTTGTTGTAGGTTTGGCATTTGTAGGCGGGTTAGCTGTAGCATGTTTTACAAAGGTAAACTCAGTTATGTTTTTGGGAAGTGAGCGAAAGGAAGTTGAACACTTTAAGACCTCGGTTTACGATTATATCTCACTCGGAACCTTAGCTTTGCTTTGCGTAATAATTGGATTTTATCCCCAACCATTTGTTGGAGTTGTTAATAAAGTTATTGCAAGCGATTTTATTTCCGGTGTTTCTTCTTCGGCTTTGGTAAATATTGATTGGTTTTACTTTACATTAATCTTTAGCGCCATTGCACTCATGATACTTGTCTTCTATATAATAAAAGTAAAACTTGAAAAGAGATATGGAAGAAGAACATCCGCAGCATGGGGTTGTGGATACGAAAATCTTACTCCGAGAATGCAATACACAGCATCATCTTTTGCGGACGAACTCAATACTATTCCCAAATCAGTTTTGGTCTATCATAAAAAAATTGAAGTTTCTGAAAGCGCATACCCTTTGAAATCCAAGTTTGAAAGTCATTCGGAAGATTTCGTTGACAAAAAAATTATTATGGCGCTCTACAACTTATTGAAAAGTATAATCGGAAAAATTGAATTCTTAAGTAAGACTGATATTCGCTTTTACATAGCCTTAATTTTAGTAATCTTAATAATTTATTGTATGATAGCGTTTTTATGGAGCTAAACATTCTACAAGGAATTGTATCTATAATTGTAATATTGGGTATTGCACCATTGTTTGCCGGAATGGTAAACAAGCAGAAAGCAATATTAACCGGTAGAATTGGTGCGCCGATTTTACAACCATACTATGAGCTCACTAGATTGACAAAGAAAGAAACAATCAATGCAACGAGTTCTTCTTTTATTAGTCGTATATCACCAATTATTAATCTAGTTACTCTAATAATAGCTGCAGCTATGTTACCGGTTGGCTTTTGGAAACCGCTTGTAAGTTTTAACGGGGACATAATACTCTTTGCTTACATATTAGGACTAGCAAGATTTTTCCAGATTTTAGCTGCGATGGATATTGGCAGTTCATTTGAGGGAATGGGTGCGGCAAGAGAGGCAACATTCGCTTTGTTTGCGGAACCTATTTTCTTTTTTACGATTG
>CAZEDR010000262.1:0-4552 GCA_964510975.1 uncultured Melioribacter sp.
ATGAAGAAGTGCTCTGGACTTCTGTTGGGCAAAACCTTGGTATGATGAAAATTTCATACGCGGGTGATTTAGTGGGAATAGAAAATATCAAGCGGGGAAACCCGGTTTACTTAAAACCATATTTTACTGCCGGCGCGCAATTTAGCGGCAGCGAAAAAAGTTACAAACACGAGCCTGGTTTGGACATAAAATACGGAGTTACAGAAACTCTTTCTCTCGATGCAACTTTCAACACAGACTTTGCACAAGTTGAAAGCGACAGAGCAAAAATTAATTTAACCCGTTTTCCCCTTTTCTTTCCAGAGAAAAGAGAATTCTTCTTGGAGGGAAAGAAAACTTTTGATTTCAATTTAGGCGGCAACAACACATTGTTCTACAGCAGAAGGGTTGGAATAAGCTACGGAGAGCAAATCCCCATTCTTGCAGGTGCCAAACTTGTTGGAAGAGTAAGCGATTTTGAAATTGGCGCGATTGATATGCAAACCGCCGCAAAGGGAACTGAGCCCACTACAAATTATGGTACGGTGAGAGTTAAGCATGATTTATTCAATTCATCTTACGTTGGCTTTCTTGCTACAAATAAAGTTTCTGAAAAAGGAAGCAGCAATTCTTTTGGCGGCGATGTAAATTTTTCCTTCAATGATTTTCTTGGAGACAATAATCTTATAGTTTATTCCGCGCTTGCTAAAACAAACGAAAGCGGCGGCGCAAAAAACTCTTGGGCGGGAAATTTCTTTGTTGATTTTCCAAACGACTTAATTGATACTTATCTCGGTTACAGATTTGTTCAAAGCGGCTTTAATCCTTCGATGGGCTTTGTATCCCGAAAAGGAACTCAACAAATAGTTTATAACTTACAAATTGAACCACGAATAAATAAATATGGAATAAAAAAATTAGAGTTCGTTCCAATCGAATCAAGTTTCTATTTTGACGGAAATGGAAACTTAGAAACCGCTTTTCTTTTGTTCAGTCCGTTGGGCATTGTTTTAGAGAGCGGCGACCAAATTGGTTTTGGAATCGGGCGCTCGTTTGATCATCCAACTGAAGATTTTGTATTATTTGATACAACAAAGGTAAAAGCCGGAAAATATTGGAATACCTCTTACGGCTTCGGAATAGAATCCTCTTCAGCAAGAACCATGTTTGGCGAAATTGAGTTTATTGGAGGCGAATTTTACAACGGCACGAAAAATTCTTTAGCTGCAAGAGGTTCTATTAATCTAAGCAAACACTTTACTGTTTCGGGCGACTTAGTTTACAACAAAATAAAAATGAACAACAATTCCTTTAGCACGAGCGAGCTTAGTGCGCGGCTAACATATAATATTTCAACCAGAATGATAAGCTCTGTATTTGCACAGTGGAATAATGAATTGAATGAAGCCAATATCAATTACCGTTTTAACTGGAAGCCAAACATTGGCAGCGATGTTTATCTTGTGCTCAATCAACTTCTTTCTACAGAAGGCGGGCTGCGATCCAAAGATTTTGCTGTTCTCGCAAAAATAGTTTGGATGATTATTATATAGTGCCCGCCTTGCCTTCTCGCCTCGCTGAAGACGCGAGTCGAAGCGGGACGGCAACGCGAGGCTGGTAGAGCGCTGGGTGTAGAACATAGAGTGAAGAATAATATTTTAATTACCTTTCATTAATGGCAGGTGGCGCTAAATGGCAAACATTAAAATACTTTTTGAAAATAACCGTAAGTGGGCAAAAGAAACAACGGAGAATGATCCAGATTTCTTTCACACTTTGTCTAAACAGCAATCACCGGAATATTTATGGATTGGCTGCTCTGATAGCCGCGTACCGGCAAATCAAATTGTTGGACTTCTTCCCGGAGAAATTTTTGTTCACCGCAATATTGCGAACGTTGTTGTTCACACAGATCTTAATTGTCTCTCCGTTATTCAATTTGCCGTTGATGTATTGGAAGTAAAACACATTATCGTATGTGGGCATTACGGCTGCGGCGGTGTTATAGCAGCTCTAGAAAATAAAGAGCACGGGCTTATAGATAACTGGCTCCGTCACATTAAAGATGTTTATCATTTTCATCAGAGCAAAATAGATGTTTGTAAATCGCACCAAGAACAAGCCGACAAACTATGCGAGCTGAATGTCTTTGAACAAGTTGCTAATGTTTGTCACACAACAATTGTTCAAAACGCATGGAAACGAGGAAGAGACTTAACCGTTCACGGTTGGATTTATAGTTTAGAAGATGGATTAATTAGAGATTTGGGTCTAAGCATTTCAGACAATGAGCAGATAAAAGCTGTTTATAGAATGAAATGATGTTGTGATGAATAAAATAAGTTTAGAACTTCTTTCCCTGTTTGGTAAACCGAGTTATTCTTTGCATAAAAGAAAACTTTAATTTAGTTTTAGACATGATTACGAACGAAGACAAACAGAAACTAATTGAGATTGCAAAGAAATATAATGTAGCCAAACTGTATCTTTTTGGCTCCAATCTAAACATTAAAATGGAATCCAACGACATTGATTTGGCTGTTGAAGGAATATCTGATTCCATTTTTTTCAAATTCTATAGCGAGCTTATCTTTTCATTATCAAAGCCAGTAGATTTAATAGACCTTAGAAAAAAATCATTGCTTACCGAAATGATAAAATCTGAAGGCGTTCTTCTATATGAATAAATTATCTCTGAAGATAAATGCCGAGTTGGAAAACATAGACGAATTATTTAATGAATTGCCTCTTTTTCCCAAGCTCCCATACTTATCAATACTGGAGATTGCCGGAGTTGCTGCGCTGCTTCATAATTTTTACAATGGACTCGAAAACATTTTGAAACAAATTTTTGTAGCTGAAGAAATTCCCATCCCTGTTGGTAAATCTTGGTATAAAGAGCTCTTAGAGAATGCAGTAAAAGAAAACATTATTTCGGAAGAGTGTAAAACTGCTCTCGGAGAATACTTAGCGTTTCGTCATTTTTTTAGTCACGCTTATGCACTCGATTTGTATTCAGAAAAATTAGAACCGCTTGTTAGAAATTCCAGTGAGATATATTCGCTTTTCAAGAAAGAGATAGCTCGATTTGTTTAGTACAGTCAATCACTACCTCATCATTGCTCAAGTTCGTTCACATCAATACGTACAATGGATTTATCACCTACTATGAAGAAAATAAAACTCGAATTACTTTCTCCCGCAAAAGATTTAGAGACAGGAATTGCCGCTATTGATTGCGGCGCAGATGCGGTTTACATTGGCGCGCCAAGCTTCGGCGCACGCTCGGCTGCCAGCAACTCTCTTGAAGATATCGCCAAGCTTGTAACTCACGCTCATAAGTTTTGGGCAAAAGTCTTTGTTACTGTTAATACAATAATTTTTGATGATGAGCTTGAAGAAGTCCGCAATCTAATTATCAAATTATATGATCTCGGTGTTGATGCGGTAATTTTTCAAGACATGGCAATTCTCGAAATGAATCTTCCTCCCATACCTCTTTATGCTTCAACTCAAACTCACAACTATGAAATAGAAAGAATAAAACTCTTAGACGAACTTGGGATTAAGAGAATCATTCTCGCTCGTGAGCTGACTCTCGAAGAAATAAAAAACATTAAGAAAGAAGTAAGCGCGGAGCTTGAGTTTTTTATTCACGGTGCGCTGTGTGTTAGTTTGAGCGGACAATGTTACATGAGTTACGAGCTAAGCGGACGAAGCGCAAACCGTGGTGAGTGCGCGCAAAACTGCCGCCTGCCTTATTCGCTGATTGACGCTAATAACGAAGTTCTCGTCGAAAACAAACACTTGCTTTCCATTAGAGATCTGAATCTCTCTTCTTACTTAAGTGATTTGGTACATGCCGGAATTACATCTTTCAAAATAGAAGGACGCTTAAAAGATGTAAGCTATGTAAAAAACATCACGGCTTTTTACCGCCAGCAGTTAGATGATATAATAAAAAACAATCCTCAATTTGAAAAATCTTCGTGCGGATATTCCGTAATTCCATTCGAGCCCGATCCTGAAAAAACATTTAACCGTGGCTTTACTTCCTACTTTGTAAATGACCGCGGTGATGATGTTTCATCACACGATTCGCCGAAATCAAAAGGGAAATATCTTGGAAAGGTTACGGCTTTATCGAAAGATGGTTTTGTAATTGGGACCACCGAGGCAATTGTTAACGGAGATGGGATTTGCTTCTATGATGAAACCGAAACTCTACTTGGAATGAGCATTAACAAAGTTGAAGGACAAAAAATATTCACGAAGGAATTGCAAGGAATTAAAGCCGGAACTAAAATTTACCGCAATTTTGATTTCGCTTTTGATAAAGAACTTGGTAAAGAATGCCGAAGAAAAATCAGTGCGGAAATTACTCTCGCGGAAACTAAAACCGGGTTTTTAATTACGGCGATTGGTGAAAATGGCGTTTCTGTTTCTCAAGATATAACCACAGAAAAAGCTGCCGCTTCAAATCATGAGCAAGCGCTGGAAATTTTGAGAAAGCAGCTTTCAAAAAGCGGCGGTACAATTTTTAACATTGCAAAAGTTAATATAGAACCCGATG
>CAZEDR010000262.1:4562-4869 GCA_964510975.1 uncultured Melioribacter sp.
TATTTCTTTCCGGTTAAAATGATTAACGAATGGCGGAGAGATATTTTAGATCTGTTAGAACAGGCAAGAATTGAGAGTTATAGAAGAGAAGTTTTCGAAAAGAAATCATCTACAACAAAAGTTGGCAGTCTCGGTTACAAAGCAAATGTTGTAAACCAGTTATCACAACAATTTTACAATAAACTTGGCGCAGAAACTATTGAACACGGTTTTGAGCTTCAGAATGATTTTTCCGGAAAGACGGTTATGACTTGCAAATACTGCATAAAAGACGAGCTTGGTTTGTGTCCATTTGATACCGACAAAA
>CAZEDR010000263.1:0-4861 GCA_964510975.1 uncultured Melioribacter sp.
CTCGTACAAAATCTTTATCCTTAACATACGAGTCACAAAGGCACTAAGAAGTTTTGAATAAGTAATAAAATTAAATTTTTTCCTTTGTGCCTTAGAGACTTTGTGGCAAATAATTATTTCACACATAACATGAGTAATAAATTATAATCTTTGTTCACATTTTCAATTCTGAATATCATTAACTGCCTTCTCAACTTTTCCATCCGGTTTAATATGGAATGGATTTGGGATATCCTTAGTCTCTGTTTCGGTTACAAAAATAGTCAAGTTCTTCTTAACCAAAGATGCCTTAATTTTATCAACAGTTGTTTGTGACGGATCGAAATATATGTGTCCAGTAGGCTGATCTTCATAGCTTGTTCTCAATCGAACAATTCCATTATCTGCCGAGAGATGGCTCGATAGTGATCCAAAAAATCTTCTCATTGTTGGAACACCGGCTTCAGACATTGGGAACGAGAAAACACTTAACTGTTCGAGCTTATACTTCTTAAAATCATTAAACTTTTTATCGTACGTGCGGAATATTTTTTTAATATAATCGGCAACCAAAATAAATCCTTTGTCTATGCCCTCATTCTCAGTTTTGAATTCAAGATCAACTTTTTCTTCACCTTTTGCTTTCTTAACCATCGTAAAATCTTTTTCAATTAAAGCAGCTATTTGTTTGGAATTAGTCTTGCTCTGATCGTAATAGATATCTGTTTTAACCGGCTCTCCATAATGAGTTTCAAATCCATAAATGCCGGAATTTTCTTTAAGTAAATAGAAAAGATTATTGTTGTCAATCAGATCAAACAAGCCATAGATTCCAACTTCATAAACCGCTAATGAATCAATCGTTTTAGGTTTCACTTTTCTAACTTCTTGCTGGATTGGAGTGAACAAAGATTTTTTCACTTTCTCGAGAGATATTTCAGCCGGGTTGTAAGAAATTTTTACTGTGTGTGAAGCAGCATAAGCATCAAGTCCGTAAAGACCATCAATGTTCCGCAATTGGCTTTCCAAAGCCTTAGCGCTGCCGTAACACTTTACACTCTTTAATCCGCTCTGCTCATAAACAGCCATGTTTTCCACAGAAGTATGATTTCCCCACATTTCCGAAGTTGTTGTAAACTCTACACCGGTAGAAGCACCGATACTTACTAGAATAAGAACAACGACGGCAATTGGCGCAAGATATTTTAGTTTACTCGTCTTGTTAATTGTAATTGTGTCTTCCTGAGGGCAAGCGTAAACACAGTCTGTACACAGCATACAATCCGTATGATTAACTTTTGTGTATTGGGATATTTTAATTCCTTGAGGGCACTTTAGATCGCACAAACCGCAATCTGTACAAGTATAATCGTTGCGTACAATCTTTGCTGCCGGAAAAATAAAACTACGTAAGAATCCAACTTCCGTAAGAAGACCGACTAAAACCAGCGCTGCAACCAACCATATCAAACTCAATCCCACACCAAGAGCATTAGCAATTATGTAGAGTATTATCAAAACAGCTGCCGGAATAACATTTAAGAAAATATTGCTAAGCGCGCCAAGCGGACAAAGATATTTGCACCAGAATAATCTAAAGAATACCGATCCTAAAATTGTAATTACGAAAGCCGGAATCGCTAAGTATAAAACCATGTCGGTATTATCAAACAAGTTTACCGATGCGAAGTAAGGATCGAATTCTTTACAGAAGAGTTCGCTGCTTGTCATAGTGATGTACAAAGTATAAAAGAGAATTCCATATTTCAGAATTCGCAATGGTCTATCTGCCAATGTAGGCATATTTCTTCTCAGCTTGAACTTATCGCCAAGTTTTCCCAACCATTCTGTAATTGTTCCTATAGGGCAAATGTAGCTGCAAAATAATTTACCAAGTACAATAACACCGACCAATAAACCAATGCCAAGCATAACCTGAGTTTCGCTCATGTTGCAAGACATTGTTCCTTTGTAGAGTTTGCTTCCAAGAGAAGAAAGTCCACCGAAGGGACAGTAAGCTTCGAAATCTGAAACATAAGCCTTATCGAAAACCGGGCGCAGCGCAACGTATCCTATTAATCCAAGTATAATTGATTGAAAAGCAATTCTTATACTATTTGTGAATTTTAATTTTCCTTTCATTTTTTGAGCTCCGTAAAAGAACTAAGTGAATTCATTAATTATAATTGTTCAGATAATTTATCCAGTGAGTTTTCTTCAATTGGACCATCAACTACTATAACATACTTATCAAGAGTGAAATACTTCTTAGCAATTCTCATTACGTCTTCTTTGGTAACTTTTCTAATGCGCTCTGCTTTTTTGTCAAAGAAATCAAATGGCTTCTTGTCGGAAAGTAATTCAAAGACTCTTGTTGCAACATCATCAGGAGTCTCAACAAAAAATGGCAGCAATCCAAGTTGTCTATTTTTCGATGTCTCTAATTCTTCATCGGTAATACCGGATTCAAAGAGCTTTTTAATCTCGCCAAAGATTCCGGTAATCACTTTTGTAACATTTTTAGGGGCGGTCTTAGTATTGAATTTCCAGTAACCGATGCCATCGCTAATTGACCATGGTTCGCTCTTAATTCCATATACCAGACCTTGCTTATCTCTTAGCTCAATGCCCATTCTCGAAGTAAGCGCGCTTCCGGCTAAGATGTAATTCATCACAGTCATTATTTCTTCTTCATCCGGGTCAACATCGTTGTTAGGCGCAAAGCCAATGTTAATTGTACACTCCGTGTAATCTTTCTCTGTAAATACTTTAATTATTTTCTTGTCTAATTCCTTAACAGCAGGTGCTTTCACCGGTCTAAATGATTCAGCTTTGCTCTTCCAAGTACCAAAATATTTATCAGCAAGTTCTTTCATCTTCTGCGGACTCATATCACCAACCATCAGCAAAGTTGCATTCTTAGGCTGAAAATATTTTTTGTGCAGTTCTATTAAATCATTTTTAGTAATACTTTTTAGTGATTGTTCGTTACTGAAATACTTTGTAACCGGATGTCCTTCGAAGATTGTGTTGTACATATGATAGAATGCTTTCATGGAAGTAGATTTCATTCTATTTTTTGCTTGAATAAGATGACGCGGACGGAGCTTTTCAATCTCATTATCTAAGAGAGCCGGCTCCGTAACAATTGAAAATCCGGTCTTCATCATTTCATCAGCGTTTTCAACCAAAGAATTGCCCTGGAAATAGAATGATTTATAACTACCGCTAACACCAAAAGAAAACGGAACGAATGCCATTCTCTCCGATAATTCTTCGTAGGGAATATTTTTCGGTCCGCGGTTCATAGCATCGCAGAGCAATCCAACCAAGCCGGGCTTTTGTCCTTCTAGATTTTCCGGAATGAACCCCGTTTCGAGCGATCCAACAATAGTTAATGTTGGAACAAGATGATTTTCTATTGCGTAAAGCGTGATGCCGTTTTTCAGCTTCATTGTTTTAATCATCGGAGCGATTTGCTTCGGCTTTACAAAATCTTCTTCCGGAGCGGAAATTTTGCTCAACAATTCATTTTGAAATTCGGGTGACTGATAATAGAACACATCTTCGCTTAAATTCACGTTGTTGCTTTCCATCTGGTCATCTTCTTGAGTTGCAGCTTTAACTCTCTTTCCACCCTCTTTAGGATAAGCATAAGCAACTGTAACTATCTCTTCATTTAGATACTTCTTCATTACATTGATAACATCTTCTTTCGAAACGTTTGACACTCTCTTTTTAAACTCATCAAGAAAATCCCAGCCGAAGTAAGCTTCGTACTGGCTCATTTGTGCACCGAACTCGGAATTCTTTACATAGCTTGTCTCTTGCGCAAACTTGTATCGGTTCTTCACTTTCTGCAACTCATGGTCGGTCACCGCTTCCTTCTTCATCAAGTTTATTTCATCCCACAACATTCTTTCTACTTTGTCAATGCTGCTATCTGGTTTTACAGCAGCAGAGATTTGAAACATTGTTGGGTCTTTGCTTATTCCAAAACCGCCGGCAACAGAAGTTGCAATGGATTTATCCTCAACCAACTTTTTATATAATCTTGCATCACGGCTGCGCTCACATAAAATCATTCCGGCTAATTTTAATGCGGCTGCATCCGGGTCTTTATAGTTGGGAACTACAAAAGCTAAACGAATGGAACGTTGAGCAATATCGTTGTGATAAATGGTGAATGATTTTCTAACCTTTTGCGGTTCCTGAACAGCCCAAACTTCTTCTACTTTTGGTCCGGCTGGAATTTTTCCATAATATTTTTCAACCAGCGAAACGACTTTCTCTGTTTCAAAATCTCCAACTAAAACTAAGAATGCATTGTTCGGTGTGTAGTATGTTTTGTAATAGTTATAAGCTTCATCTCGTGTAACGTGACGGAGATCGCTAGGCCAGCCTATTACCGGATCGCGGTTTGGATGAGTATTAAAAAGCATGGAGTTCAACACTTCCCGCATAACTCCGGCAGAGTTGCTTTCGCTTCTCATTCTGCGTTCTTGTATTATCACATCAATTTCAGATTTAAATTCACCCGGTTCAAAAATGCAATTCATCATTCTATCAGATTCAATATCGAGAGCTACTTCCAATTTACTGTTAGGAATGTATTCATAGTAACTTGTCATATCATTGGAAGTGAAAGCGTTAAAAATTCCGCTGTTTTTTGAAATTGTTTTTGATGCTTCACCCTTTCCGTACTTTTTTGTTCCCTTGAACATCATGTGTTCAACAACGTGAGAAATCCCTGTGATCCCTAATTTCTCATTCCTTGAACCAACATTATATGTTAACTGATGATAAATTAACGGCGCTATATGGCGTTCCATTGTTAGAACTGTAAGACCGTTTTCTAATTTGTGTCTGTAAACTTTTCCTT
>CAZEDR010000264.1:0-4838 GCA_964510975.1 uncultured Melioribacter sp.
GAATAAGAGACAAAAACGATAGAACGCGGATAACGCGGATTCAACTGATTTACACTGATAATTCTCCATTCGCAATTCTAAATTCTCAATTTCTTCGGATATTCAAACAGAATTAATTTGCCGCAATATCTCTCTGCTTTATTCCACTCATCTATTTTCAATTCAAGTCCGGCAATTGCGCACGTTGGGAAATCGGGCACGGGTTGATTAGATAAAAGATTAGCAAAGTTGGAAATGCCGGGATTATGCCCGAATAGAAAAACAGTATTGAAGTTATCATCAACTTCGTGAATCACATCCGCAAGATTTCGTGTAGAAGCTTCATAAATTCTCTCATCACTTTTAATTGAATCCGATAAATAATTCAAATGTGCAGCAAATATTTCTGCTGTAGTAAATGCACGTGTTGCCGGACTGCTGATTATTAGATCCGGTTGAACGTTTTTAGATTTAAGTCGTTTCGCCATTATAGGTGCATCTTTTTCACCACGCTCATTTAACGTTCGCTCAAAGTCTGTTTGGTTTGGATTATCCCAGCTTGATTTTGCATGGCGAATAAGGTAGAGGTATTTCATTTTTTTCCGGAAAAGGATTAATATGTAAGTGCGTCGAGTTGTTTTTGAAGCAGCGTCAAATTTTCATTCTGAATTTCACTAAAAGTCTTTTGTGCATAATCTGTAAAATAGTTGTGTTGAGTTACGAACTCTATGGATTTTATGAGCCATTCACTCTCTGTAAGCTTTCTTCCAAAGTAATGTTCAAATTCCGTTCTGAATAAGTTATTTCGCGCTATAAAACTTTTTCTTCCGAGATGATTTAAGTCAGCGTCGCACATAATTTTTTCTAAGGCGTTTTTGGGGTGTTGAGGAACTTTCGTAGCGAGTATGCAGCCAATAATCACATCAATCTTGCTCTGCTCATAGTTCTGATTGATCAAAAAATTTGAAGCAAACATTGCGCTTATTTCTTCGTGTCCGGAGGTTTTTTCAACATAGCCGAGATCATGAAACCATGCGGCAATTGTGAGCATTTCGATTTCTTGTTCGGTTCTTTTTTCGCCGTGGCAAATTTCTATTGCTGAATTTACTACTTCCTTGGTATGATCAAGACTGTGGTAAAGGTTGTGTCTGGGTGATCTTTCCAGCAACATATTACTTGAGTATTCTTCAGCAAGTTTTGTTATCACTCGTTTCTTTCAATGATTTATGATGCTACGGAGAAAGATCAAGAATTATTTATTAAGATTCTACTATTAAATTAATAATGTGATATTTGACTAATGGCAGCAGTCCACTTCTTGATTTTGAGTGTTAGCTGTAGGGTAATCAAATTTTGGACTAAGATAAGGAACGCCAAGATTAAGGCCACGCAAAATAAATAGAATAGCAAAAACTGCTTCAAAAACCGGAATTAGTTTGTTGATTTTAGATCGTAAATTAAATGTGATCACTTTGCCGAGCATAGCAGTAGCAAACATGATAGGTGTAGTTCCTAATCCGAACAGAGCCATGTAAAGTGCACCTTCAATCCAGCCGTTTGTGGAAGTTGCGCCGGCAATTCCAACATAAACAAATCCGCAAGGAAGCAAACCGTTCAACAATCCGATAGTAAGCATAGATCGGTTTGTTTTTTTATTCAGAAGTCTAGAGAAATTTGATTTTAGGAATCTTGTGATTGAAGCGTAAAATTGTAATTGTGAAACACGGGTTTTTATTTTTCTTGGAATGATAACATACAAAAGAATTAAAATGCCAATCGCTATGGAAAGATCTTGCTGCAAACCGAAAAGAACAATACGGCTGCCGAATAATCCAAACAAAGCTCCGAAAATTGAATAAGTAATTATTCTTCCTAAATTGTACAGCAGCCTTCCAATTACAACTTGAAATTTGTTCTCACCAAAAACCGGAAGTGCTAAAGCAATTGGGCCGCACATTCCTACACAATGCAAGCTTCCTACCAATCCAACAATAAAGCCGGTCCAGACTTCCATTAGTTCACCATGATCAATTTTTCATTGTAGTACGAATTTCCCTTTGCACTCCAATTAACTTTAATTTTCCATAAGCCGCGGTCTAAATCAGTAGTGGAAATTAACTGCGAAAGGGAAGTATCGGGGGAGACATCAACAGTAAAATCTTTTAGCTTATTATCCGGGCGATATAGAAATATCTTGCCTTGAAATTCATTTGCGCTAAATATTTTCGGGAAAGAAAAAGCAATTCCGGATTTAGTTACAGAAACTTCAATCTGCTCCGGCAAATTTTTTGTTCTATTAATTTTATCAATTTGCTCTTGATACTGAATTCCCTTTGTGTAATAATTATCAGTTTCAAGGCTAACATCTTGGTTCATGAAGATATAAACCATTATCAATGTTATCACAACAAACAAAATGTAAGTTACAGCAATTCCGAACCCCCAATTGAACTTTAGCTTCATTATTTAACCCTTCCTAAAAACGATGTGGTAATTACATCCAAAATTTTATTGTTGGATTTAACGGCAATCTTAATTGGTGTTTTCAAATATTTAATTTCACTCTTAGGCAGAATTACTAAAAATTTTGCCGAGGTAACACCTTGCGGTTCAACATCCAAATCTTTACCAATAATTTTTATTTCGCCTTTTACATTTTCCAATTCAAGCGTAACTCCAAAAGCGTTGAATGTCTTATTAACAATTTTAAGATCGTAAAAGTTGCTCAACTTATTGTCTGACTGTTCTTGGAATAACATTCCCGGTGTTCTCAAAATGCTTAATTCAACCTGAGTTCTATTAACAAGTAGAAATGAAATTAGTGTAACTAATATGATTAGAACAATTGTGTAGCCTATTGCTCGTGGTGTAAACAACGGCTGCACTTTAGTTTCAATCTGCGTTTTGGATGCATATCTAATCAATCCTTTTGGCTTGCTGATTTTTGTCATAACAGAATCGCAGACGTCTATACATGCAGTACAATTAACGCATTCAAGCTGGGTACCGTTTCTAATATCAATTCCGGTTGGACAAACATCTACGCATTGATGACAGTCGATGCAATCGCCATTTGTTCTTACTTCATCTTTTTTAATTTTTCCTCTTGGTTCGCCTCTTATATAATCATAATGTATAACAACTGAGTTTTGATCCAGCATCACGCCTTGTAATCTACCGTAAGGGCAGAGCAGTGTGCATGCTTGTTCGCGAAAGTAGCTGAATATGAAATGAAAAATTCCGGAGAAAATTAGTATTGCTAGGAAAGTACCAAAATGCTTGCCGGGTCCATCATAAATGAATTGATAAAGTTTATCGACACCAATGATATATGAAAGAAAAGTATTTGCGATGAGAAAAGAAATTAAAACAAAAAGAATCTGCTTCGAAGTTTTTTTAAAAATCTTTTCACCATTCCAAGGAGCCGCTTTTAAAGCGCGCTGTTTTTGCCAATCGCCTTCAATCCAATATTCTATTTTTCTAAATACCATTTCTAAAAAGATCGTCTGGGGACAAATCCAGCCGCAGAATAATCTACCATAAACAACTGTGAAGAGAAATATCGAAACCACAATTGCTATCATAGATAATGCAAACAAGTGAAGATCGTGCGGGCCGAATGGAACTCCAAATATCACAAAGTGGCGGTCTATAACATTAAGCAAAAGTAGTGGATGGCCACCTATCTTTATAAAGGGTGCGCCAAAAAGAAAAGCTAAGAGGAATATGCTCAGAATGCTTCTTGCAGTATAAAATTTTCCGGAAGGCTTCTTCGGAAAGATCCATTTACGTTTGCCTTCTTGTGTTACTGTTGCCAGCGTATCGCGAAATGCTTCTTCTTGGTGGGGTGCGTTTTGATTTTCCATATCTCTAGCAGATTTTATTTACTTGTCTTCTGTAAATGGAAGACAAATTAATAATGGAGACGTACGTTACTACGTCTCCATCTAAAATTATTAACTCTTTGGTGCCGATGCAGTTGAATCAGCTTTTGGTTCTTCCCATTTATTGCCTTGCGGCTCTTTTGGATTTGCCGGTTTTGTACCTTGTAATGAAAGAACATAGCTTGCAACAGATTGCATCTTCTTTGAATCTAATTGTGTCTGCCAGCTAATCATACCTTTAGCGGGAACACCGTCTTTTATCGTCTTGAATACATTTTTAATTCCGCCGCCGTTAATCCAGAATTCGTCGGTTAAGTTTGGACCAACAAGTCCGCCGCCATCTGCCATATGACAAGTTACACAGTTCTTAGCAAAAATATCTTTCCCTTCGGAAAGTGTTGCTGCATCATTTAAGTATGCAACTGTTTCTTCGTTAATAAATGCGCCGGACTTAATCAGAATTTCTCTTTCCATGCTGGCTTGGTTAACCTCGGCCATATATTCCTTTATTTGTACTTGCCCATCATCGAATATGTGGAAAACCAGCATGTAAATAACAGCCCAAATGATTGTTCCATAAAACAAGAAATTGAACCATGGTGGGATGCGGTTATCCAGCTCGCGGATTCCGTCAAAATCATGATGGAACATTATATCTTTTTCTTTTTCCATCGGCTGCAAGCGTGTCATGTAATTGGTAACAAGGCGGATTGGTCTTAAGAAATCATCTCCTTCATTATCATTTTTCTCGCTGTAAACAATAGCCAGCCACAGTACTGCAATAATAACAATGATGGTTAATACCAGCATCGTTCTCATAACAGCATCTAAATCAACTGTGCCTTCTGTAGCGGCGGCAGTTTGAGAATAGCCGAGAAATGAAATGGCAGACAGAAATACTGAGAACCAAATTTTATTATTTGACTTCATTTTTCATCTCAAAATTATTTTTGTTTTCTGAGTTAGAATCCAATG
>CAZEDR010000265.1:0-4826 GCA_964510975.1 uncultured Melioribacter sp.
CAAACTTTTTGCCAAACCGTTTTAACGGTTTACAACTTAATTCACACAACGGGTTAATGTTATTTTTTATAAACATCAGTGCTTAAGTATTTCATACCGGAATCAACCATTAGAGTTACTACTGTAGCCTTCGGACCCAACTGCTCTGCTGCCTGAATGGCCGCAACAACATTTGCCCCGGATGATGTTCCGGCGAACAAACCTTCCTCACGCGCTAAACGTCTTGCCATCTCTTTTGCGTCTTCTGTCTTAACCGGAATAACTTCATCCACTAAAGTTGAATCCCAAAGAGGCGGTAAGTATCCAATCCCAACTCCCTCAATTTTATGAGGTCCCGGTTTTCCGCCGGAAAGTACCGGCGACTCACCCGGTTCTACAGCTATCATTTTAATTGCTGAGTTATGTTGTTTCAAAATTTTTGCAACACCACGTAGTGAGGCTGCTGTTCCAACGCTCTGAACAAATGCATCCACCTTTCCGTTGGTTTGACTCCAAATCTCTTCAGCAAGTGGATAGTAGCCCACAATGCTATCAAGATTATTAAGCTGATCTGTCCAGTATGTGTATGGTTTGTTACTAAATTCTCTTGCAACTTCTACCATATCCAAGATTAATTTCTTTGTTGTAAGTCCACCTTCGCTTTGAACTAATGTTAACTCGGCTCCAAAGGCTGCCATTTGATTACGCTTATCTTGACTAAAAGCATCGGAAGTAATTATGTGAATTGGATAACCCTTTGCAACGGAGATCAGTGCAAGTGAAATGCCGGTACTGCCGCCGGTATATTCAAGAATAGTATAACCGGGCTTTAGTCTTCCATCTTCCTCTGCTTTTTCAATCATAGCTAGCGCTGTGCGGTCTTTCATACTGCCGGTTGGATTTTCCCACTCCAGTTTAACAAAAACTTTTGCGCATCCGGAAGGGACAACTTTCCTAAGTTGAACTAATGAAGTGTTGCCGATTGCTTGTAGAATTGTTTTGCCGACTTTCATTTTTTCTCCGAAATAAAACTGCTTACTCTGGTTTTAAATCATACTAAGAACAAATGTCCATATTTCAAAAATAACATTTTATTTATTTCCGAATCATAGCTGTTAGTAATGATCCTGAGGTAAATATCGCAGCGAAATCCTTAAATAATTATTCCAAATATTGAATGGTAGGGCTAAAAACTTTTGGAGTGGATCGAACTTGGTTTGTTTTTATCGTTACTTAAATGAACAGTAGAAGTAGAATTATTAATTATTGGCAAGTAGCCTTTTCAAATGAGCGCCTAATTTTTATTAGCATTGTTCTTAGCTCAGTCCGGCTTTACAACATTGTAAGAATTCTGCACCAACCCGTTCTTATAAACATTTGTTTTCATATGTGCTAAGGTGATTTGCTTTCCTATGCCGCCCAAAAGGTATTCCATTACCAAGTATTAGCGGGATAGTTGTAATTGTAATTTCATCTATAAGTTCTTCGCGCAGAAAGCCTTGGATTGTCTTTCCCCCATCAATATAAGCGTGTTTATATCCTTCCGATTCCAGTCGCGTAATTAATTTATGAGGATTATCATTTGTAATCTCGACATTTTGATTAAATCCCTCCGGCAGTATATAATTTGCGGAAGTAATAACAATTACCTTTACTTTACCATATTGCCATTTATCAAAACTTTTGACTATTTCGAAAGTATTGCGCCCCATAATAATCACATCAATATCTTTTATGAATTCGTTATAACCGAAATCATCGCCGCTCGGGTTATCTATACCTAAAAGCCAATCAATGCTTCCATCTTCGCTGGCAATAAAACCGTCCAGACTTGCAGCAATAAAAACAGATTTTTTGATAGCCACTTTAACTCCTTAATATATTTCTGTTTTTGAAAAATTAACCGAAATAACCAATCTCTATTTTACTAACATCATCTTTCTTACTTTGGAAAAATTTCCAGCTTGCAGTTTATAGAAATAAACACCGCTAGGCAGTGAAGAACGTAGAGTGTAGAATGTAGAGTTGTAAACTCCCGGTAGCTTAAATTCATCTACCAATGTTGCAATTTCTCTTCCCAAGACATCATACACTTTTAAGCTTACATGGCTTGCAATTTGTAACTTGTAGCTAATAGTAGTTTCCGGATTGAAAGGATTAGGATAATTCTGTTCCAATGAAAATCCGCTGGGAATATTATTCTCTTCAACACTAGTAACCACCATGCTGGTATCGCCATATACTTTTCCATTAATAACACAACCGATCAAAGTATTAGATCCGTTTACTATGGGATTCGTGGTTGAAACAAGACCATATTCATCTGTCCATTTTTCATCGCTCTTTGTAAATACCCAGTTAGCATGAATATTTTTAACTAACGCCTCTTTACCAAATAAATTCTCTTGGGCTTCACTCTTTAGAACTGTTCTCCATATCCCGAACCATTCATTGTTTTTAAGAGTATCGGTATAAGTGAAGTTCAACTTATAATAAGGAACATCTTTATTCCTTAGTCTGCACACGTAAACGCCGTCATTGCGTAATCTGAAGTATCGGAATATTGTATCAGGAATTGTTTTATTGCAGACAAAATAAACAGAACCGTCTATTGTAATCGTGTCGGACAAATAATATTTGACTCTCTTCGCAGAAGATTCTTTCGCTTGATATACCCAAACATTTCCTTTGGCAAGAGGCGCTACTGTTTGTCCTGAAGATTGCCCATTCAAGAGAAAACATGTTAGAATTAATAAAAACACTATTTGTTTAACAGTTCTTCCCTCAACAAAACGGTTTACATTTATTGTTGCGTTCATATTCATCCAGCCTTTCATAAAAGCATTTAACATGTTTGAAACTCTCTCTTGAAAAATCATTTTAAGTAAATCAGCTTTTTAACCGAGCTGAAATTTCCGGATGTAAGTTTACACAGATATACTCCGCTTGGATAACCTTCCATATTTACCACCGTCTCATAAACACCGGCATCTTTTAATTCATCTATAAGCGTAGACACTTCTCTTCCAAGCATATCATAAATCTTTAGTTGAGTTCTATTTCTAGCCGGAATTGAGAAGCGTACTTTTGTTACATTGTTAAAGGGATTCGGGTAATTATCAAACAACTGAAATTTGCTGTTAACCGGTTTCTCCTCATCATCGACGGAAGAAATAACTCCACTTTGTTTATAAACAGCCAAACCGCCGCTAATTGTAGCAATCCATTTATTGCCAAATTTGTCAATAGTTATATCGCTTACAAAATCATCCGGCAGACCGGAATTGCTTTTATTAAATGCAGTCCAGTTTCCCTCTTTGAATGAAGTAACGCCGTTGCCGCCAATCCATTTATCATCTCCTTCAATCGCAATGCTGTTTATTCCGCCGCCTTTATAACCGGAATTACTCTTATCATAAATAGTCCATACTGAGCCACTGATCTTTACCAGAGCGCCTCCGGTTGTTCCTTTTGTGCCAAGCCAAATATTGTTTTGGGAATCACAAACAAGCGCATCGGGAAAACTTGAAAACAATCCATGGTCTTTCAGTTTGTAGTAGGTCCATCCTCCGTTGCTGTAAGAAATTAATACTCCGTTAAAATCAAGATGATTGAATGTGCCACACCATATCGTTCCATCCTTATCAGCAACAACCGAACAAACAAAATCTATGTATAGACCGGAATTATTGCTGTCGTAAATCTTCCACTCATTGACAGAATACTTCATCAGCCCTTTATCAGTAGTAAACCAGGCTGCGTCCCCCGAATATTTAACTTGTGAGATGCTGTTGCTTACTATTGCAGAATTTGCTTTTGTAAAGACTTCCCAATTACTATTAATTAAGTGAGCAATCCCGCTGTCTGTACCAATCCAAATGCTGTTTTCTCCGTCGCTTGCAATTCCGGTTACGTAATTAGAAGGCAGCGGAGTATTAGTTTTATTGAAAAGAGTCCAGCCGGAATTATCGAACTTAGCCAAGCCGGAGCTTGTGCCGATCCATTTTGCATTTTGATTATCTATATGAATCGCATTAATCTGGTTATCCGGCAAACCGGAATTTGTAATATTATAAACCTTCCATTCTGCTTGCTGGGCGAATGAAATAGAATAGAGAAACAGTAAAAACGCTGCTGCATGTAAATTTATTTTCATATTAACTTTCATAATTTCTTTCGTAAGAATTATAAAACAGATTTGAGATAGTAATAGGACGTATAATCTTTTAGAAGGTTTCCCGCTCATTTAATATTTGTAAAGGGTAAATATTTCTCTCCATCCGGCTTATCCGCAAGTCTTTATTTTAGAATGCAACAACTATTGAGGAGTAGCAAACACAAAAAAAGATCACATCTTAAGACAAAGCACCCGGCTGCGGTTCAGTACTAAAATGTCAGCCCTATTAATAATTATTTACCTAGTTTTCCATCGAGCCAGTGAATAATATTTAGGAGCAGTCGCCAATTGTTTTTGGCATACGGTGCATTCATTCCTACTTTTTTGTTATTGGAAATCTGTGCACTAAACATAGCCGCTTCTCCCCACACGGCAATTCTCCCTTTCCCAAACTTACAAATAGAGCCCTGGCTCCATCCGGTTACAGAAATCTTTGGAGTATTGTTCTTGAAATTCCAGGCTGTATCTGGCATTAAAGAAATAAAGTTATTGTTTAGAGTAAGTACTGGAGTTGCATTATCCGGAATTTGGAAAGCTTGCCCTGTAAAAGAATAAATTGAATCAACCGATTCAGATTCATTTCTGCCCTCTGTTATAAAATTGCTATTAAGTGTCTTATCCTTCTTGGTGAAAAGGTCCGGCGCACCTAAATGAGTTGTATCTCCGGCAA
>CAZEDR010000266.1:0-4821 GCA_964510975.1 uncultured Melioribacter sp.
CTGTTCCACTGATTAATCTTTCTTTATTTGCTTTACGGCTTGGTTTGCCTGCCGAACTTTTTATCAACCAGCGGGATGGCACCAAGTACACTTTGTGAATATTTATATCGATGCTCATTCCGGCGCGCAACATAGCCATGCGAACATTTTTCTTTTCTTCATCAGTTACTGCTTTTGTTTCCGCAACTACTGCAACTTGTTCTGTTCCCATCGCTTCATCATCTTCACCGAAGGCAATTACACGACCGGGAACAACACCTTCAACTTGATTTACAACGTTTTCAATATCTTCCGGGTAAATATTTTTGCCGGCAACAATAATAATATCCTTTTTTCTACCGATGATGTAAAACTCATCTTCGTATTTAAATCCGTAATCTCCGGTATAATACCAGCCGTCAACAAAAACTTCGACGGTTTTTTCCGGATAGTTTCTGTAGCCATCAAACATAGAAATAGAATGAACTGCTACTTCACCAACAAGTCCATCTTCAATTTCTTTTCTACTCTCATCAACAATTATCATCTGGCATTCATCAATCAACTTACCTGAAGAAACACAAATACGAACAACAGCATCACCTTTGGCAAATTCAAACTTCCCATTCGAAAGTGCACTTCTATCAGCTGCAACTTCGGGGATTGGTTTTCCTTCTTCGGTTTGGCAGCATGCTAAAGTTGTTTCCGCCATTCCATACATGCCGGTTAATGCTAACGGATTAAATCCGTACTTAACAAACCGGTCGGCAAATTTTTGATGACTATCGTGGCGGATTGGTTCGCTTGCATTTATAACTCTGCGAACGCTAGAAAGATCAATTCCTTCCAATTCTTCTTCATCAACTTTTTCGGCGTATATGTTGTAAGCAAAATTAGGAAGCCAAAGTACAGTCGCTTTTTCTTTTGAGATTGCTTCTAGCTGAATTACCGGCGCCAGCACCCACTGAAACGGATCAATTTGAATAGAAGGAATTCCAAACGCGAGCGGCAGGTGATAAGCTCCAATCAAACCCATATCGTGATACAAAGGAAGCCAGCTTACAATTTTATCTTGTTCACTAAAGCCAAGCGCTTTTCCATAATGCTTTACATGATTAAGAACTGCATTGTGAGAAAGTACAACTGGCTTTTGCAAACCTGTTGTTCCACTTGAGTGTTGCAGTAAAAACGGTTCTGTTTCTTTTACACTGTTTGCGATTGCTTCAATTTCTTCATCAACTTTTGGATCAACATCACTTTGTGTATCCCATTCAAGAGGAAAGAGGATTGCTTTGATTGTACTTCCCGGTTTTTCAACTAAAGGACGAATTAACGGCTCAAGTTCACGTTCGGTTAAAATATAATCCAAGCCGGAACGCTGAGACATTCCTTCAATTCCTTGGCGGAATTTATCGGGATGCAAACGTGGATTGGGATACGCCAAACAAGCCGGTAATGCGGCAGTGCGGCTGATGCCCATATATAACGGGTAGAAATTAGGATTGTGGCGCATAACAATTGCGCATACATCGCCCGGTTTTATTCCGGCAGATTTAATATGTGCGGAAAATTTTTTAGCTGAATTGAGTAATGTACTGAATGTCCAGCGCAACGGTTCTTCTTCCGCAACCCAGTGTATAATCGCATCACGGTCCGGATATCTTTTTGAGTTTAACGTCCACCGTTTCCAAAGTGTGTTTGCTTCTTCAATGTTGAAATTAAATTCACTCATTTTATTTGCTCATATTCATTTGGTTGAATAATGCATCAGTAAATAGCTGTGCTACTTTTTTTGCGCCTTGATCATTAAAATGAATGTAATCCTTAAATGCCAATGGAGGATTTGCATTTACCCAAGTAGGCATTGAATTTTGTCCTCCCATTGCATCGAACAAACTCCAAATTGCAACATCTGTTGTCTTTGCTAAATTTTTCTGCGATTCAACTAATCTTGTAATAGCCGGATCGGTAACAAACGCACTGCCTTTCTTCATGGATTTATCATGCACAGAAACAAGAACTATGCTTGCTTTTGGAAATGCTGCCTTGAAATTATTAATCACTTTTGTCATTTCTCTTTCGTACCAGGTGTAATCTGTCTTGTTACCGGCTATGTTCAAACCGAACTCAAGAATGATCAGTTTATAATCCATATACTTTGCAAACTCTTTTAGCATAGGAACACTAATCTGCTGAAGATCAACACCGCTGTTACCGCGGAGAGGGAAGTTATCTACGTAAACGCCCGGAGCGTTTTCTAATGTTACACCAAAAAACGTTGCTTGCTCTGCAATAGGAAATTCCAGCTTGATAGATTTTGCCTTACCGGCAGGCTTTAAAATTAATTCTTGAAGTCCAGCGCCCGGTTTAAGAGCCATTACTTGTTTAGCCCCGCCGTCAAATGAATAATTTATTGTTGATGCTTTGGCGTTAGTGTAATAAACTTTCACAACATTGAAATCCCTTAGATATCTTCTCATTGGTGTAGTTTCATACTGCACCCAAGCGTTTCCTTTTGGAACAACTGCTTCTGCACTGATTCCAAGAGGTAACCCTTTAGGATTGTTAGTATAAGCTGATGCAACATCCCAGTTGCCTTGAGAGAAAGAATGTTTTGTTGTTAATCTAAACGTAATGTCTTGAGAAACAATTCCAAGCCAGCCGACGCCATTGCCGCCAAATTTATTTTGCATCGTTTCTCTCATATCGGCTGTAATTAAATCTCCTTCAATTGCAGAATCTCCAAAGTGTGCTACGCGAACACTTTTGGATTTTGCGAGCTTCACCGCTTCAAAGAAATTACTAAGCTGTTTTGTGTTTCCCGTTATAGGTGTAGCTTGTCCTTGCGCCGGTGTTGATTCGATGAACATTTCGGCAATCGCTTCGGCAGCTCTTGAGAATAAAGGAATGATGTTAAGAGAAGCTTTGTTGTATAGTGGCGTAGCGGTTAATGAATTCATTGTCGGCTCTTCAAGCGGCATCTCTTTTATGTCCATTAGGACATCCACGGTTCTAACGGTGAAATTTAATTTCTCAATAAGATATTCAACCTTAACAAATGAGAGTGCAACAAGCAGTAGTGCGGTTAGTGCGACAATGTAAAGCGGCTGTTTAATTTTGTTTTCCATTAAGACAATTCCTTTATATAAATTTATTCGTTATAGCTTTTGTTCTTCCAGTACCACCAATTGAGTTTTGGCTTGCTTAATCTTTTCTCACTAGCAAAGTAAACTGCGCATCGTAAAACATATAACATGCATATATCGTGCTGCATTCCGGTAATACTGTTTAGCTTGCTATAAAGTTTCGCCGGATTTTTGCCTTTGAGATCTGCAACACTCCTAATTCCCAGTTGCCAAAGATCGAGCGAGCATGCTTTTCCAATGCCAGGAATCGTTTGAAGTTCTTTGAGAACTTCCTTTTGATTTTTTAACGATTCATTCACTTCTACTAAAGTTTGTATTTTATCAACACTTTTTCAACTTCACGAACCCAAACTTTATAGGCATCGGCTTTAAAATGAATTCCATCCCATGTAACGTCATCTTTCAAGTAACCATTACGAGAAAGTTGGGAAATGATGTCTATATAATCAATACTGTTTTTCTTTGCATAATCGGAAAGCATTTTGTTTAGTTTATCTACTTCACGATTCCTTCCGGCATTAGTTTCCGGAGTTCCACCCCAATCCTTTGCGTAGTTCTTTGCTGAATAAGTAGTTGATTGAATTACGGGAATGATATTCTTCGCTTTGAATTGCTCAATTATTTTTACGTAGATAGAAAAAATTTCTTCAACCGGAGTCCAATTATAGATATCGTTAACACCGCCCATTATGAAAACAATTTTCGGACGATAGCGAAAAACAAAGCTCGTTCTATTTAAGTAGCCTCTAACTATATCGCTTGTAATTCCCATCTGTGCTACATTTGATCTTCCAAGCAAATCACTCCAAGAAGCGCCGTGAGTTAAGGAGTTTCCAAACATTACAATATCAGCCTGACGCGTTTTGTAAATGTTATACAATGCGATTTGCTGATCATACAAAGGATTCTTTTTGTAGCGAAGAGTGTCGATTGGCTGAGGTTTCTGCTGAGCAAAAACCGTAACTAGGCATAATGCTGATATTGCACTAATTTTAAATAGATTATAACGTGTCAACCAATTTTTCACGGCTATTCTTTCTGGGATTAATGTAAGCTAATTATAATGCGTCTTGTTCAGCTTAATTATTATGTTGACTGTTATTTTCCGATTTCTTTTCGTGTTCCGCAATCTTGAAACGCAAATTCTTTTCCATTGCGATAAGTTCACTTATCTTGGAAGACATCTCCTCTTTGCGAGTTTCAACTTTTGCTGTTTCGCTTTTCAATTCTTTCAGTTGGTTGCGAAGATCTGCGGCCTGATTGATTGTGTCTTCAAGTTCCTTCGAACGAATATTAATTTCTTCGTTGATGCTTAGTTTGTTCTCGGTTAAAACAGAATATTCATCGTTGGTTTGCGAGAGAAGCTGTTTTATTTCTTTTTGAAGTAAATCGCGTCTGGATTCGTAAGAGAGATTTTCGTTCTTTAATTGCTGAAGCATGAGTTTGTGCTTGTTAACTGATTCCCTAACGGCGAGTAGTTCTTCGTTAATTCTGGTTTGTTCTTCTCTTAGATTTGCCACAAACATTTCGGCATTAGTGCGTTCTTTCTGTAAAACTTTTGTTAAGCCGCTATATTCTGCAATTTGAGATGATTTTTCCAATAAAACTCTTTCTTTGCTGACTAATTCTTTCTCTTTTTCTAAAATTTCTTGCCGTATTGAGTTGACCTTTGCTTTATAGTTGCTTGTCTCTTCGT
>CAZEDR010000267.1:0-4804 GCA_964510975.1 uncultured Melioribacter sp.
CTCTCTCGACTGTGAAAAAAGATGTGCTAAATGTGGATAGAACCCTTGAGTAATTGGTGATAAAATTCCTTGTACTGCCATCCTAATTTTATCAGCTGCTGCCCAATAACCAACTATTGTTGGTGTAGCAAATAATCCTAAAATAAAAGTATTTGATGACGTATAAAGGTTAATAGAAGCGTTTGAAATAAACATCACGCTTCCTTCCTTCAAAACACTATAAAAAGTAGCTCTGTTAAAAGGTTGGCTCTTCCTTAGATACTTTATAACAAAGAGAAATGTTAAAAATCCTATTAATACTCCCCCAGCACTATTAAGGAATGCATAGATATTATAATCGGCAACACCACGAACTAACACAAAAATCAAAATGACTACGATTACCCTTACCCCAAATGTAATCCAAGAAATTACAGCCATTTTCCCTATACCTTGAAAGTACCATTGAGGCAAAAGTAAAGTTCCTAATACCGATAAATAACTAACTAAGCATAGTTCTTTTTCAGAATTAAACACCGGGACTAAAAGTACTACGATTAAGAAAATGATATTTGAAAAGATAAATAATATAGCTTTAATTGCATACACCGAGAACAGTACTTCTGCAATCCGATCCGAGTCATCACGATGAATTGAAATTGATCTAGTAGCAGAAAAGTTAAAGCCATAATCAGTTAGTAAGGTGAAGTAACCAACAAGCGCAGCTATAAAACTCACTAATCCAAATTTCTCTGCTCCTAAAACACGAACTACATATGGAATTGTTATAAGTGGAAAAACATAATTCATTAATTGCAAAAATGAAAAAGCTGTAATGTTCTTAAATAAAATACGGTTAGAATTTGTATTCTGCTTTACCTCCAAACTCGTCACCCACAATTGATTTTCATTTAAGAATCATCATCTGTTTTACAATCCTTTTACTACCGGAAACAAGCTGGTAGAAATAAACGCCACTACTTAAATTCGATGCGTCAACTTCAACTTCATATTTTTTATTCTGTACAGCCAAACCGTTAAACACTTCCGAAATAAATTGTCCTAATTGGTTAAAAATTCTCAATGAAACAATTCCTTCTCTATCCACCATAAAACTTATTTTCGTCTTGGGATTAAATGGATTTGGATAATTCTGCTCAAGAACTAATTTTTCATTAAGGTCATTTATTTCAACGTTTCTAACATCACTATATTCATACTTACCATCAAAGTCAATTTGCTTTAGTCTATATGAGTAAATACCGTTTTGATAAATATTATCCACAAAAGAATAATTCTTTGGTGAGTTGCTGTTGCCGTGTCCTTGAACAAAGCCGATCTTCGTCCAGCTTTCAGAGTACAGCATTCGGCTCTCAGCTGAAGACTGACTGCTGATTGCTGACCGCTCAACGGCGAAACCGTAGTTGTTTACCTCCGTTGCTGTTTTCCAATTCAGCTTAATTCCATTCCCATCTCTTGAAATATTAAACTCAGTAAGCTCAACTGGAAGTGCAGCAACATCCTCAACCCATACAGCGTAGCTTCTTGATGGAATTTTAATATTTACTCTACCGCCGGACACTGTTAATGTTGATAGAGTCGCGTTTCCAATTTGATCTCCCAAAGTAGCGCTTTCAGGTAGGGATGATGTATTAACACCAATCCAGCAATCAAGTACAGTTCCGGCAAAATTGATTGCAACTATTACATCCTTGCCGGAGTTAGCTCCTCTCAACTGATAAATTAATGAAGTCGTCGCTCCGCCGGTTGTAAATACTGGATTATATGAAGTAGATGTACTTGTTAAATAATCTCTTGAACTTGCCCCATATATATAATTTTTATGGACTTCTATAAGCTTATCAATTTTTGTGTGAAGATTCGTATTCGAAAAACTTGTAACGTTATAATAGTCCGGATAGAACACGCAAGGAATTCCGATTTGATTATTTATTAAAATGTAAGCATAAGCCAATATCGGATCATTCTGAATTGCCTGTCCTTCATCTCTAAAATCATGATTATTTAGAAATGTAACAGCATTTGAGCCACTCATGGAACCACCATCTACCAACCCGGAAGTAAAAACATTGCGAACATCATTACCATAAGAATCACACGCGTCCTTAAGTGCTTGCCTCAAAGCAAAATCAAAAAGCCTCACTTGAATTGCAGAGGAAGTTCCCGCATTCATATAAGTATAGACTTGCTGAATCCAATACTTCAGATTGTTGACTCCGCTATCATAAAACTCACCAACAACCATTCCCGGATCAATTGAATTATCATGTAGAGTATCAAGCAAGTCTCCAACAAATTCGTACGGGAAATGTTTTACTGCATCCATTCTTAGTCCCCTGATGCCAACATCATTCCAGAGCCACTGAGTCCAATCAAACAATGCAGTTTTTGTACTTGCAACGTTCTGATCGTAATCATAAAAAAACCAGAGCCAGTCCCAATCGCCATCTAGCTTTGTTGTATTTGTGTTATTCGGTTTGAAGTTCTCAAAATTCATTCCCCCTTGTCCGCTGGGCAAGCTATTAAAGTTGGTATAAGTTTGATACTGCAGTTCACTTGCTATATCAGTACCTCTACCACTAGACCAAATCCCATACGGTCTCACATCCGAATAATCGCTTGAACCTCTTTTGCTTATGTAAATAAAAATTGTATCTCCGGCTGCATCTAAATCCGAAGCAGTTAAATTGAGATGAAACTCATCCGTTCTGCATCCAAGATAAGATTCGTTAGTTGCATTCATATCTACACCAAGAACTATGTCGTTATTTACCTGGCTGCAATCACCTCCACCGTTTGGTTCACTTTCGGTTAATGCAGTTTGGTTCTGCCATCCTACAGTATTTGTTTCCATATACACTTTATAAGTATAATTATCGAACCTCGAATGTGCCGAAGCCGAACTTAGCTTAAAATAATAATCGCCCGCACCATTGCCGGTTGAGCCACCGATAGGCAAAATAATTCTCATTCTATCATAAGGAAATGGATTATACCCGGTATTAGCTCGTTCATTACTATAGTTACTTATGTAAGTTTTTAACGCTGAGTTTTGTTCAGCTCTTCCCCCATCTCTATGATTGTAAACAACGTCCGCAACAGCTTTCAAACCAACAGAATTAAACTGAGTTATAAGATCATTAACATTTGTACGTGTACCAAATCCGGTAGCGCCGCCGCCATATTCTCCAAGGTCATATAAGTCTTTGGGGTCGTACCCATTACTAGAATTCCCATAACTTGCTCTAGTTAATGGAGGAAGCCATATGTAAGTGAACCCGGCATTTTTAAGTGCAGTCGCTTTTGTGCGGATTGTATCCGCCCAATTATAGCCGGCAGTTGTTTTGGGATAATCCCAATACCATCCTTGCATCATAAAATCTTGAGCAATTATCATATTACTTTTTAAAACTACAAACAGTAGTACAAAGACTAACTTGCGAAATTTCATTTTGTCTCTAAACTTTTTGAACAATGGATAAACAAAAAAGGCGGTTGTATACGCCGCCTTTTTAATTCATACAAAAAATATGATTATTTGATTAACAACATTTTCTTTGTCTGAACAAAACTTCCGGCTTGCAATCTGTAAAAATATACTCCGCTTTGTAGAGACGCTCCATGGCGCGTCTTTACGTTAAACTTTTCATTATACGTTCCGGCTTGTTTGTACTCATCAATCAATGTTGCTACTTCTTTTCCTAGCACATCATAAACTTTCAAAGTTACCTTTGCCGTTTCACCTTTCACGTTTGACGGAATTGTGTAGCTTATTGTCGTTTCCGGATTAAACGGGTTTGGGTAATTCTGCTGAACCGAAAAATTCACCGGAGTTACGAGTTCAACTTCAATAACAGGTGAATATTCGTACTTGCCGTCAAAATCAATCTGTTTTAATCTGTACTGAAATTTATCACTTCCGGTTGGAGTATCTGTGAATGAATAAATCTTTGGAGAATTACTGTTTCCATGTCCTTGCACAAATGCAATCTTTTCCCACGTCATGCCTAGCGAACCTGTGGTGAGCGAAGCCGAACCACGTTCTACATTAAATCCGTAGTTGTTCACTTCAGTTGCTGTTTGCCAGTTTAATTGAACGTTAGATTTGTTAATCAATGAAGTGAAAGAGGTGAGTTCCACAGGAAGAGAAGAATCAGTTGTGAAAGTGGCGACATAATTGGCACCATCGTTGGTCAGCCATGAATCACCTTGTGAACTGCCCCAGCTTTTAGCATAAACATGTAATTGATATGTTGTGCTTGCTGATAAATCAGTTAGAATATTTATACTACCTGTCCAAGTGCCTTGGTAATTATTTCCGCTTAAATAAGATTGTGTCCATATAGTTTCGGATGCACTTTTAATAATTGTGTTGCCATCCGAACTTTTAATCATCCAAAAAAAGGAACCCCCAGTCCGATCTTGATTATCACTCCAGTATTTCATATCAGAACCTGTAATCACTAGTGAAGTCACCGTACCAAAATTAAGTCCATTCAATTGAGTACCAAAATTGGGGTTAGTACCAATCCAATAATAATTACTGGCAGTATTATTCGGGTTGATAAAAACATAGTCTTGGAACCAACCGGTAGTAGCGTTTAGCGAAGTATAAATCAAAACAAATATGATTACAACTTTTTTCATTGTGCCTCCTACAATGATAGAGTAACTTGAATTATTTTCATATTAATATTAAGGAAAACATAAGTAAATATAAATAGACCTGCTGATCTTTTTACTTCGCTAGGCTCACCGGATTAAATGGTGGCAAAAGTTGATTAAGCAAAATATTGGATAATTC
>CAZEDR010000268.1:0-2046 GCA_964510975.1 uncultured Melioribacter sp.
ATTTTTTGATTAAATAATTGCTTTTTACTTCGTAAAGATTAATTCACACAACGGGCTAGTCTAATATTTTTTTAACGCGACCAACTTCGCCCGATTCGAGACGAACTTTAATTCCATGCGGATGATTTGGAGAGTTAGTTAAAATATCCTTCACTACGCCTTCAGTTAGTTTCATGCTGCGCTGATCTTCTTTCAGAACAATGGCAACACGTAAACCTTGTTTAATTTGCATACGGCTGTTTGATTCCAAAGATCAGCCTCTTCCCTTTTTAGACCAAGTTTTTCTTTCGGGTCTTCTTCGGCCTTTCGACTTCGTTTCCGGAGCTGCGATAATTCTTCTATTCTTCGGTTTCTTAACATCCTCTTTGTTGATTAACTGTTTGGAGTTTTCCCAAACCCATTCGGTTTGAACGTAAGGATGATCTTCAACAACCGGAATCGGTATTGAAATCAATTTGAGAATATCTTTCAAATATGCTTTTTCTTCAGAATCACAAAGCGAAAGAGCCACGCCGCTTAATCCCGCGCGTCCGGTTCTTCCAATACGATGAACATAAGTTTCCGGAACATTTGGAATATCAAAATTGATAACGTGCGAAAGTTCATCTATATCAATTCCGCGTGCTGCAATATCAGTTGCAACTAAAACTCTGGTTTGTCTCGTCTTGAAATTATTCAATGCACGCTGACGGGTGTTTTGAGCTTTATCTCCATGAATTGCTTCGGCATGTATTTTTGCTTTGTTCAATACTTTAGCAACGTTATCAGCCCCATGTTTAGTTCTTGTGAATACAAGCGCCGATGCAATTGCCGGATCTTTTAGGAGGTGAACAAGAAGCACTTTCTTATCAGACTTAGCCACATAGTAAACACTTTGTTTAATTGCTTCAACCGTTGGCGATTCCGGAGTAATCTCAACTTTTATTGGGTCAACTAAAATTGTATTGGCAAGTTTTACTATTTCCGGAGGCATAGTTGCCGAGAAAAACAACGACTGTCTTTTTGTCGGTAGCTTAACTATAATTTTCTTTACATCATTTATGAAACCCATATCAAGCATACGGTCGGCTTCATCAAGCACAAATAATTTTATGTGGCGAAGATCAATAAAATTTTGATTCATCAAATCAAGTAATCTGCCCGGTGTAGCAATTAAAATATCAACACCGGATTTCAGTTTATCGGTTTGAGCTTTTTGCGGTACTCCGCCAAAAACAACCATATTCTTAAGGCCGGTATGCTTTCCATAAGCAGTAAAGCTCTCTCCAATCTGAATTGCCAATTCTCTTGTTGGAGTAATTATGAGTGAGTGAATGATTCTTTTTTCATGAGTGCTTCTTTTTTCTTCATGAAGAATTTGCAAAATCGGCAAGGCAAATGCAGCAGTTTTACCGGTACCGGTTTGCGCGCAGCCCAGCAAATCTTTCTTCTCAAGAATTATTGGAATTGCTTGTCTCTGAATTGGTGTTGGTACCGTGTAACCTTCTTCAGCTAAAGCTTTTTGTATTGGTTTTATAAGATTGATTTTTTCGAATGACATTAATTCATTTTCCTTTTAAATCTGTTTTTAAAAATTTATTATGTTCTGGATCAGCGGATAGATGAATGAATATCTTATAAAGAATTGCAAACAACCGTAGTTACTGAAGCCTTACAAATAATTACAGCGCAAAGTTAGGTTAATCACGAGCCAACTCAAAGGGATATATAACAACTTGTTGGTTATGTTGAAGTTTTAAAGGAAGTTACAAGTTCGTAAAACCTTGAAGCCTTTATGCAACAGTAGTAAGCCAGTTAATTGCCTCACTAATGCTTTTTTCATTAAAATATTTAACAACACTCCAGCGACTATTATGATCTACATGCTTTTGCGAATAAGTATCGTAGCTATTACTGTTTATAACAATTGCTACCTTGTCCGTATTCTTAAACCCAAATTGCTGTAATTCTTCTCCCGCCATATGAATTCTATTAACTTCCTTTTGCATTTTTGTTTCTGTGTGGTCGAATAGAAATAATTTGCACTCATTTTGATGTGCGATTTTT
>CAZEDR010000268.1:2056-3290 GCA_964510975.1 uncultured Melioribacter sp.
TTTACCGCTTCTCTTGAGTACTGTTCCGCAACTTGAAAGCTTAAGCTCCCTTTCATTTTAATACGGACAATTTTCTTTTCGAGTAAATATTCAACCGTGTATCCCATTGTTAACTACTTCTATCCATTTGTTACTACAATGTAACTAGAATCTTTTAGTGTAACTAAATAATAAATCAATTTAGGTTTGAGTTAACCAAACTACATACAACACATAAAATAGTAGTGTTGTGTTTTTGAAGTGAATTAATGTGTTTATTAATGCTGCGGACAAGAAATATTTAAGGCACAAAAGAGACACTTTTTATATATTTATTTTGTATTTGTTCAAAAAAGCGAGACAATCATTTGGAGTTGCGCTTCCTTTCAACTCCACCCATCAACAAAATGGAGAAAGCTGTATGGAACAATTTGATGATTTAAACATTAGCTCGGAACCAACACCAACAATTAAGCAACCAAGCCAGTTTCAGTTTCTTTTTGATAAAATGACCGCTGATATGCGTTTTGTTGGTTTGTTTACAATTATCTATGGCGTGTTAGCCTGTCTAACAATAATCGGCGCTGTTATTGGTATCCCAACAATTATTATCGGTTTGCGTATGCGTGAGGCTGCAGACCAGTTTTCTTTTTACAAGATGTCAAACAATGCGGCAGCGCTGAAACATGGTTTTGAACTGCAAGGGAAATATTTCCGTTTAATTAAGATATTAATCATTATCGGACTTGTGCTCACAGTTCTATACATTATTTTTATCATTTACTTATTTACAACAGGATTAGGCGCGCTGCTTTCCGCTCCTTCATATAACGCGTCTTAAAGAAAGGATTATTTTGAACGAACAAAACTCTTCAGTAAATAAAGAAAGTATGTTACGTTTAGCATACTTACTTTCTCTAATTACTATTTTCTACAATATTGTAGAAGGATTAATTTCTGTTGGATTGGGCTACGAAGATGAAACGCTTTCACTTTTCGGCTTTGGTGCTGATTCTTTTGTGGAAGTGCTCTCCGGAATTGGTATTTGGCATATGTTGAGACGGCTTAAACAAAATGGTGATGAGCGCCGGGACGAGTTCGAAAAAAACGCGCTCAAAATTACTGGCACTGGATTTTATGTTTTAACTGTAGAATGTAATTCTGATACCCCTGATAACATAACTTTTAGGGTGTGGGGAGCTAATATTACTGGATTTAATTCTGGGATTAACATCAGTTCTGCAAGCGTTACCAT
>CAZEDR010000268.1:3300-4801 GCA_964510975.1 uncultured Melioribacter sp.
TTAACTGTCAGCTTGGCTATAACTTCGGTTTACAATTTTGCAACCGGTCATAAACCGGAAACAACTTTCTGGGGAATTGTTATATCCCTTATTTCATTAGCTACAATGTCTTTGCTAATAAAATATAAATTGACTGCTGGGAAAGCGCTAAACTCTCCGGCTTTGATTGCCGATGCAAACTGCACTAAAACTTGTTTATATCTTTCAGTCGTGTTACTTATTTCAAGTGTCGGTTATGAGTTAACCGGTTTTGGCGGAATAGATTCTATTGGTTCTTTAGCCATTGCTTATTTTTCTTTTAACGAAGGGAAGGAAGCTTTTGAAAAAGTTAAATCTGGAAAACACTGCGGCTGCGAAAGCGATAAATGTGAAAAATAAATTTGGGGCTCTTCTTCAGAGCCCCGCAATAAAATCAATCAAACACCTTTTCTAACTCAGCATATTTTGTATGCATTCCTTCAACGGCATCTGTTATTACTTTTTTATCGGAATTATTAGCCACAACTTCATTCAATTTAACAACGGCATCCATTAATTCTTTTCTTGCATGTTCAAACTTATCTTTTCTCTGCTCAACCCGCTTGGTAAGCTTTGCATTCATCATCTCATCCATCTTGGTTTTAAGAACAGCAGCAGATGATTTAATTTTCTCCAATTCAAAATTTGGAGAATAATAGTGATACATCATATAAAGTTCTTGATGAAATGCATCAACTTCTTTTAACACTGGCTTTACAACTCTAACAAGTCCTTCATAATCAGCGTGCATTTTTTCTGCTGCATCCAAAAAAACTTGCGCATTATCGTTACCGGCGGCATCCTTGTAAGCGGCAACCGAAGCGCTGAATTTTTTCAATCCTTCATCCCATTTGTCTTTCTTATCGCGTAAGATTCCGGGCAGTTTTGCATCTTTTACTTTCGCGTATGATTTTTCAACATCCGGTAATAACTCTTTTAGCAACTGAATGTTTTTTTCGGGCCAAGCTGTGTGCCAAATCTTATAGATAACATCGTGGAATTCGGAAAGCTCTATCACTTCAGAATTAACTTCGTGCTTTTCTTGTGCTGTAAGGGGAAGCACTAAAACAAATAACAATAGTAGGAAATAACTGATTTTCATGACTGCCTCATTTATTTAGTTTGGGGAAATACCAAGTCAATTTTGTTCCTTAAACAAAAATAGGAAGATTTGGTTTCTGCCGTGCAAAAAAAATCCCATCCTGTAACAACCGGACGGGATTGCTTTTCATTTGAGGAGGTTCAATCTAATTTTTGGGCTGATAAACTATCTTGCGAATGGTGTCAAACTGAAGATATGGATACTCGTTACGAAGTGTTTCAATTGCATCGTTGGCGCTCACTTTCTTTGAACGCATATTTTTGAATTTCCGTCTGATGAGAAAATCACGAACCGATTTTTCATCTATTAGACCTCTGTTGAAAAGGAGGGCATAAGTATCATAACTGATTCAAGCAGAGAGAGGGTTTCCTTCGGTAACTT
>CAZEDR010000269.1:0-4754 GCA_964510975.1 uncultured Melioribacter sp.
TGTGATAATCATTTTTGTTAGCGCCGCTGTACATGTTGTTGGCATCTTTCAAAAGTGTATCAGCAATTATTTTATGCTTGAAGCCAATTGGTCCGATTGAGCCAGCATCTGCACCGGAAATTTCTTTTAACTCTTCGGGATGACATGGGCGAACCGTTCCACCGAGCACGCTACCGAGTTTAGTTTCATTTACTTCATCGTTGCCGAGCATAAGAACAAGTACCGGCTTTTCATCATGCATATAAACACGGCTCTTTGCAGTTTCATGCTCGTGAATTTTTAGGAATTCGCAAAGTTCATCAATCGATTTTACATTAGGCGTTGAAATTTCATAAACCAACTTACTTTCTTCATGATGCTTAGCAGATTCAGCAACTGATTGAGCGACTTCGGAGTTAGCAGCATATTGGCATTTTTCGCAGTACGCTACTGTATCTTCGCCGGCTTCACTCTTCACCATAAATTCTTCGCTTTTGCTTCCGCCCATAGCACCGCTAGACGCACCAACAACAAAATATTTTAATCCGCACCTATCAAAAATTGCGCGGTAAGCTTTGTCGTGTAAAGCATAGCCAACATCTAAACCGGCGGTATCGCGGTCGAGTGTGTATGCGTCTTTCATAATAAATTGCCTTCCGCGAATTACTCCGCTTCTAGGACGTGGTTCATTTCTAAATTTGGTTTGAATCTGATACCAGATCTGAGGCATATCTTTATAAGAAACAACCGCGCCCTTAGCATGGTAAGCTACAATCTCTTCGTGTGTAGGTGCTAAAACATATTCGCGGTTTTTTATTTGGAAAAGAATATCGCCAAAAGCTTCAACACGCCCGGTCTGTTCCCAAATTTCTTTTGGATTCAATCCCGGGAAATGAAATTCCTGTCCGCCAATCGCATTCATCTCTTCACGGATGATGTCCATAACTTTTCTTAGAACATTGTATCCGAGCGGAAGCCAAGAATAAATTCCGGCAGAAAGCTGGCGTACAAGTCCGGCACGTATCATTAAAATATGACTAGGAATAACTGCCTCCGAAGGAACTTCCTTTAGAGTTGGTATAAAAGATTTACTTACTCTCATAATATTCTTTAATTAGTTATTGTAAAGTTCTGACTAATAACAAATCGAAAAGTGTTTTAGTCATGCCGAGCGCCCGCTTCGACTTGCTTAAGCGAGACGAGTAGTCGAGGCATGTGGAGTTCCAGTTAGTCACACTTCGACTCCGCTCAGTGTGACTTGCCTAATTGATTGTTAAGCGGTGCAAAGATAAGAAATGAGGGCTCTAATTGGAAACGAACCATTTAATAAATAGCTCTTCAATTTTCCTTATTTTTGAAACAAAATAAAATGAACTCTAATGACTGAGAACAAAAAATTCTTTGATCCCGTAACACAAGACGATCCAAATCCAAACACAAAATTTCCGGCATCAATGGCGCCGCTCTATTTTGTTAGCGGAGGCTGCAAAGTATTCGGAACATTTTTTTCTGCTGCGGGAGAGGGATTACATCCAACCATTTTACTGCTCGGTGGATTTCCCGGTAACGAGGTGAATTTTGATATTGGACATATGCTGCGCCGGCAAGGTTACAATGTTTTTGCATTTTATCCTCGCGGATGCTGGGGAAGTGAAGGTGAATATTCATGGAAGAATTTAGTTGATGATGGAGCCGGGGCGATTAAATTTTTGCAGAGCAGCTTTGCTAAAGAAAAATTTTTTGTTGATGCTGAAAACATTTCTTTGGTTGGACACAGCATGGGCGGATTCTCCGCATTGTATAACGCAATAAGATTTGGTGAAATAAAAAACGTTTGCGGAATAGCTCCTTTCAATGCCGGAATGTTTGGGCAATTTTTAGCTGCGAATGAGCAGATCAAGCAATACAGCATTCAGCAGATGCAGCCTGCAATGGAATTTGTGCAATGCAGTTCCGCAGAATTTCTGTTGAACGAAATGATAGAAAACCAGCAAGACTGGAATCTTTTGTTCCATTTGGAAAAACTGGCAAAGAAAAACCTTTTAGTTATCAGCGCGAAGTATGATTCGATTGCGCCGATAGAATTACATCACATTCCGTTTGAAGTAAAGCTTAAGCCGCTAAATCCCAATTCCAAATTTGTGATTCTTGAAACCGGGCATTCATTTTCGGATAAGCGAATTCAGCTGATGAGATTAACCTCCGAATGGTTAAAAAAATAATTCATTGGTTTTGCTTTTCTTAGCGTGCTTTGCGCAATCTTTGCGTTCTCAGCGAAATTTTTCAAGTAGAATTTTTTAGTAACCGGAAATAAAACAGAATTTGAATATGAATGAGAATAACAAAAATCTTGATATGCCTTCGGGCGAGTTTAAGGAAGTCGGCAAAAAATTAATTGATTGGTCGGCAGACTATTTGGAGAACATCGAAAAGTATCCGGTGCTTCCTAATGTTAATCCGGGAGATATAAAATCCAAGCTTCCGCAAAATCCGCCGCAGCAAGGTGAATCGTTCGATCAAATAATTTCCGATCTTGATAATATTATTATGCCGGGAGTAACGCATTGGCAGCATCCAAATTTTATGGCTTACTTTGCGTCAACAGCAAGCGGACCCGGAATACTTGCCGATATAATTAGTTCATCACTTAATGTAAATGGAATGGTTTGGAAGTCTTGCCCCTCCGTTACAGAACTTGAGCAGACGATGCTAATTTGGTACCGTAAAATGCTGGGTCTTCCGGAAAATTTTATGGGAATGATTTACGATACCGCTTCAGTAAGTACGCTGCACGCAGTTGCTTGTGCGCGTGAATATGCCGGAGTTGGTATTCGCGAAAATGGAATGAGTGGCGCGCCGAAACTCAGATTGTACTGCACTGAACACGCTCATTCATCTGTTGATAAAGCCGCATTGATGCTTGGTTTTGGATTGGATGGAATTAAGAAAATTCCGGTTGATGAAAATTTTGCGATGATTCCTTCCGAACTGAAAAAAGCAATTGATGAAGACCGTGCAAGCGGAATTGTTCCTTGTTGCGTTGTTGCAACAATTGGAACTACATCAACAACTGCTGTTGATCCGGTTGATGAGATTGGAAAAATCTGCACACAAAAAAATATTTGGTTTCATGTTGATTGCGCCTATGCCGGAGTAACCGCAATGCTGCCGGAAATGAAAAAATATTTTGCCGGAATAGAAAATGCCGATTCGATGGTTTCAAATCCTCATAAGTGGCTCTTTGTGCCCATTGATTTAAGCACACTCTACATACGCAAACCGGAAATCTTAAAGCGTGCATTTTCTCTTGTACCGGAGTATCTGAAATCGAATGAAGATTCTCTTGTAGAAAATTACATGGATTACGGAATTCAGTTGGGAAGAAGATTCCGCGCTCTGAAGCTCTGGTTTGTTATTCGTTACTTTGGTGTTGAGGGATTGCAAGAAAAAATCCGCGAGCATATTCGCATAGCACAGCAGTTTGCAAAATGGATTGATGAAGATGAGTCGTTTGAAAGAATGGCGCCGGTACCATTCAGCACTGTTTGCTTCCGCGCTAAACCAAAAGGTTTTGCGGAAGAAAAATTAAACGAGTTAAACGAAGGATTACTAAACGCTCTTAACGCAACTGGAAAAATATTTCTTGTGCATACAAAGCTGAATGGGGTTTTTACAATCCGGCTGGTTATTTCCGGAATTAGACAAGAAGAACGACACGCAGAAGAAGCGTGGAAGTTGATAAAAAGTACTTTAGCAATGCTAGTTTGATACACTTAGCGGCAGTGTTGGTTTGAATTAGACCAAGAAATAATTTGAATATCGGTATAGTTATGAAAAACTATTTTTTTCTTACATTGTTAATAATTGGTTCAAATTTATTAGCCCAGCAAATGACACTTGGCTTTAGATTAGAGCCGTTTTTATATTCGGGCGGTTACAACATTGAAAGACCGGATAAAGACGAGGCTAACTTTTATTTAACAAGCTTATATCTTACCTCAAGTTTTGCAATTGATGATTTTTTTCAAACACAGGCAAGGCTTGGTTACCTTGCAACAAAATCTCGAAGTTATAACGGCTTGGAAGGAACTGCATTGCTCTTACTTAATTATAAATCCGGATTTGCACCAACAGTAGGATTCAATTTTCACAAGAATAATATCTATGAAGGTGATTATATCTCTGTGAAAAAGACGGTAATCGTTTCGCCATTAGTTGGTTTTGAAGGGAGGTTTGGTGATAATTTCCAATGCGGCATTACGATACAGTTCCCAATTAACTCCGAGTTTATAGAATATGGAGGAAGCAAATATCACGTAAGATATTTAATTAAGTGTAGTTTTGGTTGGGAGTTTGTATTGTAATGCTTAGCCGCCGCAATAAAACGCGGCGGCGTTGTTTAGATCATGATTAAGAGAACGTCACTAGTCATTATTTAGCTTGCCAATTACTACTGTCAGCCAAGTTAACCTTTCCGGGAATAGGAAATTTCTTAGATGCGTCATCAAGTACCAACACCCAATCGTTCCCATTTTCTTCTCTACCGGGTGGTGTAAATAGTTTTATCCCGGAATTTTTTATAGTCCCAATCAATTGCGCAATACCATTTCTAGGATTGTACCACCAAGCTTTCACTTTGCTTCCGGAAATATGTCCCATCTTAATTTTAAATTTCCGTCCAGTATATGTATATGCAAACAAATAATCATTCCCCTTTGCGGTAATAATAAAATTGTATCGCGTTCCTTGATTAATAACAAGCGTTGAATCATAAA
>CAZEDR010000270.1:0-4686 GCA_964510975.1 uncultured Melioribacter sp.
TCTTTTGCTTTTTTCATTCATTTAATTATTTTGTCCCCGAAATTTCATTAACCAAGAGGAGGTTGTGTGAAGAAGTTACTTACTTTGTTGTTGGCTTGCGTCCTATTTGCAAGCAATCTTAATGCGGGCGGTTTTCAGATCAATGAACATGGCGCAAGAGCAATGTCATTAGGCGGTGCGTTTACAGGTTTGGCGAACGATCCTTCGGCAATATATTTTAACCCGGCTGGTTTAACTCAATTTAAAGGAACAAGATTTTATTTTGGAACAACAGCAATTTCACCATCTGCTACATATACAAGCGGTACGGGTTCTGCTGCTAGAGATTATGAAATGAAAGGTCAGCTTTTTACTCCTATCAATTTCTATATTACTCAATCATTAGGAAAATTGGCTGTTGGTTTAGGCGTTAACAATCAGTATGGCCTTGGTACAAAATGGAATTCCGATTGGCCAGGCAGATATTTAGCTGTTAACACAGAAATCAAAACTTTCTTTATTACTCCAGTTGTTGCATACGAAGTATTCAACGGATTCTCTGTTAGTGTTGGCGGTTCTTTTGTTATTGGAGACGTTACAATCGAACGCAAATTACCAAATCCACTATCGCCATCACTTAAAGATGAAGAAATCGCTATGGCTGGTGATGCCACTTCCTTTGGTTTTACTGCTGGTTTATTATACAAAGTAAGCGATCAGTTCCAAGTTGGTGCCAATTATAGAAGTGCAGTTAAACTTGATTTTAGCGGAACAGCTACTACAACTCCAGCAACTTTTTATCATCCATTACTAAAAGTTAGTTTGCCGTTTCCAAATGGCGATATTACAGCTCCGCTTGAAACACCACAAAACCTTACACTTGGTTTAGCATGGATGCCATCAACTGATGTAACTTTTACAGCTGACTATCAATATGTTGGATGGAGTAGTTACGATAAAATGGAAGTAACATTCGCTAATTATGATTTAGATCTTAATCCAGCTAACGGAGTTCAAAATGTTTCTACCGCTAAAAGGGATTATCAAAACACTTACATTCTTAGAGCTGGTTTAGAATATAATGTTAGTGATAAAGCAGCTATTCGTTGCGGAATAGTTTACGATCATAATCCAGTTAAGACAGAATATGTTGACCCATCTTTACCGGATGCTGATAGAATAGGTTTAAACGTTGGCTTTGGTGGAAAGATTACAGAAAATTTAGGCGTTGATTTTGCTTATATGCTCTTAACTTTCTCTGATAGGACAGTTTCTAAATCAGCTTATGGATTCAACGGTACTTATTCAAATCTAGCTCATCTATTCGGAATCAACTTGTCTTACTCTCTCTAAAAGTATTTTTAAGGGATGGCTTTGCCATCCCTTTCATTTCTCAAATATCATGATATTACTTATTCCTTAGTTTTAGTAAATTAGGATTGGAATTGAATCCTTTCGAATTATTTTGGGAAGAATATGAAACTGAGAAATTATTATTTGCTTATTCCGATAGCGTTTTTATTTGCATGTACTTCTGCCGAACAAACAACTGAACAAACTGAGAAAAGACCTCCGGAAGTTTATGTTTTTGATGATGTAAAGAAAGCAGAAGAACCGAAGATCGCAGAAACTCCAAAGGTTGAAGAACCAAAGGCAGAAGTAAAACCCGAACCACCTAAAGCCGAACCTACAATTACGGAAGCAGTTCCGGCCGGTAAGAAATTTACGATTCAAATTGGTGCATTCACTACAAAAGAAAGAGCTGAAACATTTGTAAGAGAACACCAATCAAAAACATCATTACCGCTTAATATTACTTTGAATGGCACAACCAATTTGTTTGTTGTTCAAGTTCCGCTATACAAAACCAAAGAAGAAGCAGATTTGATAAGGGATAACCTAAGAAAGTTTGCACCTTTCAACGATGCTTTTACAGTTAGTGTGGAGAAATAGTGTGAGCCCGGCTTATTACAATATTTTCATTACGTTCTGTTCATTTATTTATGTATTTGGCGTAGTTGCCTTAATGGATGTTGCAGTTAAGAAAGGATTCCCACAAGATTTATCCAGAAAAGTAGTTCATGTTGCCGCTGGCTCTTGGCTAGTGTTTTGGTTATTGTATGATTCTTCCCATTGGACAAAATACTTAAACATAAGCGCTGCATTTGTATGGACGATCTTATTGTTAATAAAAGGATTTACTGCCAAACCGGATGATGAAGCTGTTAGAACAATGACAAGATTTGGTGACCGAAAAGAATTGTTGAGAGGGCCACTTTATTTCACTCTTGTTATGAATTTACTTGGGACAGTTTTTTATTCAACTCCTTTCGCATTAACTGCAATGGGATTTCTAACGTGGGGTGATGGAATAGCTCCGGTCGTAGGTACTCGTTTCGGAAAACATCCTTATAAGATATTTTCCCAAAAAACTGTAGAGGGCAGCATTACATTTTTTGTCTTCGGATTATTTGGAGCTGTTTTGTTTAATTCAATATTCGGAATGAATTTAAATTTTCAGTTTTTACTTATTTGTGCGGCAGTAACTACAATCGTAGAAGGCCTCAGTCCAAAAGATTTCGATAATATTCTTATTCCGTTGGCTATTTATCTACTTTATTTTCTTTTTTAAGAGTGGCGCGAATCAAAGAAATGGCAGATTTTTGATTTTGATGTAATAATTATAAATTAATAAACAGAATACTTACAAAAAGGAAGGTAGGAAAATGGCTTTTTCATTAAATAGGATTATGCTAATTGGCAATTTAGGCCAGGATGCTGAAAATCGTTTTACAACGAATAATCTATCGGTTACTACATTTTCGCTTGCAACCACCCGCAGTTACAAAGGTAAAGATGGAAATTGGGTTAACGAAACTACATGGCATAACATCGTTTCTTACAATTTACCCGATTTTTACAAAGAGCAGCTCAAAAAAGGTAAAAAGTTTTATGTTGAAGGCAGACTGGCTAAAAGAGATTATACTGATAAGGAAGGTGTCAAAAAGTATATTACTGAAGTTGTTTCTGAGCAATTGATTCCGCTTGAAGGCAGAGAAGGGAGCGGTTCGACCGGTGGAAATTCTTATTCTGAAAAGGCGAGCAGTTATTCCGAACCGCCAGTTGATGCCGGAACTGATGATGATCTTCCATTCTAAATGTTTTGTTGAACAATTTAGGGATATTGATTAATTGGAAGTTGGTTGGTCTTTAAAGTTTATTTTGATTCTAATCTGTTTTATGATTTTGGCTTTCTTTTCAAGCGCTGAAGTAGCACTCTTTTTAATTGATAAGAAAAGAATTAAAGAGTTTAGAAAGGAAAATCGAATAATTGCCGGTTACATTGAATCGATGCTGGATAATTCTCGTCGATTATTAGTAACAATATTACTTGGAACTACAGTTGTTAGTGTTGGTGCTTCAATTGTTGGTGTCGATCTGGCTATATCTATTGCAAAGAGTTATTCTTTTTCTCAAGAGGTTGCAATTGCAGTCCAGATAGTTATTCTAACGATATTAATTCTTCTGATCGGCGAAGTTACTCCAAAATTGTGGGCAAATAAACATCCCGAAATGGTAGCTAAATTAGTAGCTGCTCCAATGTATTGGATTAATTTTATTTTTTATCCGATCTCAAAAGTGTTAACCGATGTACTTCGCTTAATGACCAAAAGTCTGGACAATTCCAATTCTCGTACCGCTATACAAGAAAGTGAAATTGCCGAGCTTGCTAATCTTAGTATTGAAAAAGGTACAATAGAAGAGGGCGAGCACGAACTTATTCACGGAATAGTTAGCTTCAAAACTGTTATGACCCGCGAGATTATGACTCCGAGAGTTGATATTGCTGCCATTTCTGTTGATGAATCGTTTGATGATTTAATGAATGTGATAAATGAATCCGGACACAGCAGAATCCCACTTTATGAAGACAGCCTGGATAAAGTAATTGGAATCATTTACGCAAAAGATATGCTGCCATATCTAAAGACTCCGGGACTAAAAAAGAACTTGTCGCTAAAAAGTATTGCAAGAGAAGTTATATACGTTCCCGGGACAAAATTAATTAACGATTTGCTGCATGAATTTCAATCAAAGAAAATTCATTTAGGAATTGTTGTTGACGAATATGGCGGTACTGCCGGATTAATTTCTTTAGAAGATATCCTGGAAGAAATTGTTGGAGAGATTAGAGATGAACATGACAAAGAAGAAGCAGAAATAACAAAGTTGAATGACTATAGTTATATGGTTTTAGGAAAAGTCTCAATTGATGAAATCAATCATACTCTTGGTGAGAATTTCTCTTCCGAGAATGATGATTACGATACGCTAGGCGGTTTTATTTTGAATCAAGCCGGAAGCATTCCTAAACAAGGTTATCAATTTGAATTTTCCGGTTACACATTTACGGTAAAGGATGTTCTTAACAATCGAATCAATAAAATTCTTATCGAAAAAGCATCGATCCAATGAAGAAAGGATGTTTTATAACAATCATTACGGTCATTACCATTTTGGTTATGGCTGGAATTTATATCTATAAAACCAACAAGGATTTTTTCAAAGCTTTTGGTAAAGAAAAAATAATTAGTTTGGCAACTGATGAGATAAATGAAAAAGTCAAAAAGCTTGATTATAGTCCTTACAAGGACTCATTAATGAATGTACTAAAGCAAGAAGCTTCATTAGTGAAAGGTAAAGATT
>CAZEDR010000271.1:0-4601 GCA_964510975.1 uncultured Melioribacter sp.
CGGCATTCTTAGTTGATTTCCACACGAGAGAGAAAATCAGCACAGCAATAATTAACGAGCCGCCTAAAATTCCGGCAATTGTAAATAATGTATTCTTGTTTTCCATAAAGCCCTCTTAGAAATTATTTGAGCAGAACCATTTTCTTGGTACTAATATACTCTCCCGCTTGCAGAATGTAAAAATAAACACCGGAAGTGAGTGAAGAACGAAGAGTGGAGAACGTAGAGTTGTAAACTCCCGGTTGCTTGAACTCATTAACTAAAGTTGCAATCTCATTCCCTAAAACATCATAAACTTTTAGGCTTACTTTGCTTGCCGCTTGTACCTTGTACCTAATAGTGGTTTCCGGGTTAAACGGATTGGGATAATTCTGCTCCAAAGAGAAGTGAGTTGGCAGCTCAGCTCCACTTTCTATATCTGTAGTTTTTGCAAACATTCCGTTCATGTAGAAATCTTTTACATATTTTGCCAAATATTTTAAGTAAGAAATGCTTCCAAGTCTGCTTGTACTTGAAGTTACTATTTGGGCAAAAATTACTTCTTGTGTATCACCCGGCGCCATGTTGAATGGACCAGAATTGATTTGAATAAACCTATCTCCAGCTGGATTCAAAATTCCATCAATAAATCCACTTTTTGTAACTGGATCGCCGCTTAATGGAAATTTTGTATTTCGTTTTGATATTGGGTCATAAGATGGACGACCGTAATAATAGGATAATCCACGTAATCGGTTATATGGTCTTCTAGGAGAAAGTGTCCCATCCGAATCAACGTTTTCTTCTCTCGTAGCATAAAATGAACTCATTCCAATATTTCTTTTCCCTCTGACTTTTATATTGTGTTGAATAGCTACATCAGTATCCGCCCCGTTAACGATTGGACCTTGCACCAACAAGTTTGCGTAAGATGTAAGGTTTTCTCCGAAAACACTGTCGTTTGCTTTACTGTTATAAACGTAGGCTAAGTTCAAAGTTGTATCGCATCCGGCATAATCATCACCATAGTCACCAAGATCAGGATCGGAAAATATTCCTAGATACATTTCTTTGATTGTCTGAGCCGTGCTTTTATTAATCAACGTATAACTCTTGAATACAACACCCTTTAATAAATCATACTTTGAATATGCCCATGTTGTTATCTGCACCTCTAAATTAGTTTTATCAGAATAAAATGGGCTGTAATAAAAATCAAGCTTACTTGTAACAAAATCGTTGCATACTTGCCAAAGAGTCTGATCTGCATTAGGAAATCCCGGAATGTCAATTCCATTTGTAAATCTCTCATCGTTATTAACATCATTATAAGGCGCACCTAACTTAACCGGCCAATTTTCGTAATCATGCAAATATTGCGCTCGGATTTCTGCTTCACTTTTGCCTTCATCTTTAATTTCCTCGATAAACTTTGTTGTTTTATAATCCGGTCTTACTTTGTAAATAATGGTGTCCCCACTTTCATTTCCGGGTCTCAAACTTGAACTATACGTTGTTCCACCAACACGCAATTCATTGTCAATGTAACCTCCCCAATAAACACCGGAAGCAAAAACGCTATATCTTTTCGTCCCTTTCCAAAACTCGAATCCGGCTTTATTATTTTTTACATCGTAATCCATTCTACCATCATTCCAAACAAATGTAGAAACGTTGTTGATGTTTACCTTGGCAAAGGATTGCCCAACAAGCTGGCTTGCAGTTGCAAGCATAGCTGCCACAAAAACCAAAATGCGAAATTTCATAATCCCTCCAATCACTACTTAATTAGCATCATCTTTTTTGTGATAGAACTTGTTGGCGTGGCGAGACGGTAAAAGTAAACTCCGGAAGTGAGTGAAGAACGAAGAGTGGAGAACGTAGAGTTGTAAACTCCCGCTTGTTTGAATTCATTAACTAAAGTTGCGATCTCATTCCCTAATAAATCATAAACTTTTAGGCTTACTTTGCTTGCCGCTTGTACCTTGTACCTAATAGTGGTTTCCGGATTAAATGGATTTGGATAATTTTGCTCTAAAGAAAAATATGTTGGTAGCTCAGTTTCTTCTTTCAGATAGATCGGATGTTTGAAATTTGTATCCAAGTAAAAATCCCATACTCTCCTAGCAAGATATTTCAAGTACTCAACATTTCTAATTTGGTTATTTCCCGAATATGCTATCTGCGCAAATACAACTTCTTGTGTATCACCTGGAGCCATGTTAAACGGACCGGAATTAATTTGAAACTGTCGGTCTCTATTTTGATCAAGTATTTCGTCTATCCAGCCAGTGTTACTTTTCGGATCACCGGAGTAGGGAAATCTTGTTTGAACACCTGTTGTTAGATCAACAAACGGAACACCAGTCCACATATTTAAGCCAAGTAAAGCCTGGTAATAATTTTTAGGTCTGGCTTGTGCCGGGTCGCAGTAATCACATATATAACGTTTAGGAAATGGATTAAAGGAAGACATTTTTAAATTCTTTTTCCCAAAAACTTTCTTTCCATTAACAATTACATAATCGCTTGGCGAACCATCAATTGTTGGACCTTTTAATAAAACATAGCCGGTAACCGGCAGATTATTTCCTACAACTTTTTCCGAATCTGTACTGTTATATAAGTAGCCAAGATTAAGAGTGGTATCGCAGCCAACTAGATCATTAACCATTTCACCTATATCAACATCACTAAACATCCCCACATACATTTCACTTATAGATTGTGTTTTACTTTTGTTAATCAGCTTGAAACCTTTGAAAATGCAGTTCTTCAATTGTGGCTGACCAGAATACGCCCATATTGTTACCTGAACCTCAAGCCCAGTAGGTTTTGAACCAAAAGGAAAATCAATCACTTTGTTATTATCTGCATTAGAATCATTTGCCACAAACCACAAAGTCTGATCAGCGCCAGGGTACCCGGGAATATCAGATCCATCAGTAAATTTTCTGTCTTTATTTACATCTTCAAATGGAGCTCCAAGATTCAAAGGCCATTTTGTGTAATCAGCGACATATTGCTCTCTAATTTGAGCTTCGTTACTATTTTCATCTATAGCTGCGGTTTTATAATTAGCAAATTGAAAATCAGGTCGAATTCTGAAGACTCTTTTTCTAGCATCTGCTATTTGGGATTCATTGTTTTCCTCATAGCGTCCGGGTTGCAAACTCGAAGTATACCTCGCTCCGCCTATTCTAATTTCAGAATCAACCAATCCACCCCAATGAAAACCTGAGGTATAATACGTAAACTTCTCAGAGGCAAAAGGCAGTTTAAAGCCCGAATAGCCATTTGGCGCAATATCCATACTCCCGTCATAGTAAACAAACGTAGAAACGTTGTTGATGTTTACTTTAGAAAATGATTGAGCAGCAAACTGGCTTGTTGTTGCAAGCATAGATGCCGCAAAAATCAAAATGCGAAATTTCATATTCCCTCCAGTCACTACTTAATGAGCATCATTTTTTTTGTTTGGACAAAACCATATCCTGAGCGAAGCGAAGGATCGCCAGCTTGTAATCTGTAGAAATAAACACCGCTAGTTAATTGAGAATTCCGAATTGAGAATTTAGAATTATAATAACCAGGCTGCTTTACTTCATCAACCAACGTTGCAATTTCTCTTCCAAGTGCATCATAAACTTTTAGGCTTACTTTGCTTGCCGCTTGTACCTTGTATCTAATAATGGTTTCCGGATTAAACGGATTTGGATAGTTCTGCTCCAAAGAAAATTCTGTTGGAATATTTTGCTGAGCTACATCTGTGAAATTACTTTTGTTGAACTCAAAAAGATCATTTACACTCAATCCTTTCTTGGTAATTATTCTAACTACTGTTCCGCTCGGTGGTGGATTCCCATCTTTATCAGCATCAATAAAGACAAAATTTGAAAACTCAGTTAAGTTTTGTTTTACCACTCCGTTATCATAGTTCAGATTATATGTACTCCCAATTCCGCCGGATTGTACACAGGCATTCTTAAAAGCATCGTAATCAACAGTTGCACTGTTCTTATTTATTATTTTAAGTGCCTTAGTCCGTGGGGAAGCCTTTAAGTTTGTCTCACTATCAAGCATTGATGCCCAATAATTCATTCCGGACAAATACGGATCTGACATAGTTGGGATTAACTTATAATCATCTTTGTTGTCGCTGAAAGTATTTACTCCAATGTCCCAAATTTCAAAAGGAACTTGAATAATTTTTTTGTCGGATGTTAGCGCATAGCTCCCCTCACTTGTAAATCTTATTTCGTAGTCATAATAATCTGCATTAGAAACATTAATCAGGGTAAGATTTGATTTCAAAAAATAGTTATCTCGTTCATTGCTGATTCCGGGATAATTTGGATCGTTCCACACATGATTACCTAAAAACTCTTTTCCTTTTTCATCATACTCACTACTTGTTAATTCTTTTCCGCCATAAGCAACCTCAACAATCCCAAGGTAATTATCTCTAATTCCCTTGTTCGCTTTAATAAGCAAGAACTGCAAGCCATCGGCATAAGGCATCCAGGAATCCAAGTAGTAGTAATAGTTTTCTTCAACTAAACTTTGGTTTGACAAAATCTCTTTGTTAAGTGTTTTGTCGAGTAGATTCCATACTAAAATAC
>CAZEDR010000272.1:0-4568 GCA_964510975.1 uncultured Melioribacter sp.
CATTTACCCTAATTACTTTTTGAAAAAATAATAATTTTGTTCTAGCAAAAAAAATCAATGAGATATTGACTTTAATATCTGCCTATCAAAGGTAATGAAAAATTTTTTAAGGATGATTTATGACTCTTAGCGGAAAGACCATTCTATTGACTGGAACTTCTACCGGCATAGGCAAAGCGATTGCTCAAAACTTACTTAAACAAGATTGCAATCTTATATTAACAGCACGCAGAACTGAATTGATTGAACAATATCTTCGCGAATCACCCGCTTCGCCCGCGAAGCGAGGCGAGCCAACCACAAATAACCAATCACTGATAATTAGATGCGATGTTAGCAAAAAAGAAGAGGTCGCCGTAGCATACGAGCTGATTAAACAAAAGTTTGGCGGAGTTGATATTGCAATTCTAAATTCCGGTATAGGAAGAAACGTTACTGTTGAAACTTATAACTCGAAAGATGCGGAAGATACTTTCGGTGCAAATGTGTTTGGAATTATTTATTGGGTTGAACAACTATTGCCCGATTTTCTTAAAAAGAAAAATGGTGTCATTGCCGCAGTTTCTTCTCTTGCCGATAACCGCGGATTTAGCGGAAGCGGATTTTACTGTGCTAGCAAAGCCGCCGCTACAACTTATTTGGAAGGTTTGCGCGTTGAACTGAAGCCCCACAACATAAAGGTAATTACAATCCGTCCAGGATTTGTACGCACACCAATGACAGACCAAAACAATTTTAAGATGGCTCTCTTAATGGAACCAGAAAAAGCAGCGGAGATAATTATAAGAGGAATAGAAAAAGAGAAAAGAGTAATTCAATTTCCGTGGCAGATATTTGTAGCGACAAGAATTATTGGCGCATTACCCGGCAGAGTTTACGAGTGGCTTGCGGGGAAAGCGAAAGTTAGTTAGATTGATAGGAAACAAAAGAGAAGCACCTATGAGACAAGTTGTAATTTATTATGGCGAAGACGAACAGTGGGTTGTTGAGTGCCCAAGTTTACCCGGCTGTATTAGTCAAGGCAAAACAAAGGAAGAGGCTATTGTAAATATTCGAGAAGCAATTCAAGGATATATAGACGCGCTTCAAGAAGACCAACTGCCGGTACCACCGGAAAGATTTGATACTATTCTTTTGGCAGTATGAGCACCCTTCCGCAAATTTCCGGTAGTGAATGTTTAAAGGCTCTTACAAAAATTGGATTTGTGCTGATTCGTCAACACGGAAGCCATTTGATTCTAAGAAGAAAAGAGCCCTTTGCTCAACTTGTAATTCCGGATCATAAAGAACTTGATCGGGGAACGCTAAGAGCAATAATTAGGCAAGCTAATTTGAGTGTAACTGAATTTATTCAGTTGCTATAATTTTTTAAAAGAGTGGCTTGCGGGGAAAGCAAGGGTATAGAAGTTAGTAGGCAAATAGAAAAACTATTCGGATAAAAGTAGCTCAAGCTTTTTTCATTTCGGATTGAACATGAAATATCTAACTTGCAGAAGTATTTAGTGGAGGGCAAAAGTAAATGAAAAATCCTCATAAAGTTTTTCTCTTAGCATTTTTAATATTCTGGAATGGTTTATTTGCTCAGAGTAAATGGGCAGATATTGGACCAACGGGCGGGATGGTAAATTCTATAAAATGTTTTCCAAATAAAAATGGAATTTTATTAAGTGGCTTACATATAGGTGGCTTGTATAGAAGCACTAATGAAGGAGGAAGTTGGGGAAACATTTTCATTGATCCAGTATATGATATAGCAATTACAGAAGACAGCATTGCTTATGCCGCAAGCAAAATCGGTTTGTTTGTAAGTAATGACTACGGTGTTAAATGGAAGAGAATTTTAGAGGCTTCCACTCGCCAAGTAGTTTCACACATTAATGGAATTGTTGTTGCAGATACAATCTCAAATTCGCATTCCCTCTCGTCGGAATTAATCATCAGCTACAATTATGGATTGACATGGGAAAAGTGGAAAGGAACGGATAGAAAAAGTTACTCAACTCTATCAGATGGGGAAAAGAGAGGCTCACTTATCTTTCACATTTCCGGAACTGTGTTCAGATCAGAATTAACGCAGCTATATAAAACAGAAGGGACAAATTGGGAAAAATGGATTAATCTGGGGACTGTAATTAACACACCTGGAGTTGATCCTCCAAACATTGTTCTCATGACTCCTTCGAAAAGGGATTCCGCTCTTTATGCGTATTCTCAATTATACGATCTTCATCCTGGGGGTTATCAACCCGGCGGTATATTTGAAAGTCCTGATCTGGGAGCTACCTGGAAATATCTCAATTATACTTCAACGGCTTATTTGGCGAAAATAGACGATCAGTTAATTATAGGTTCAGATAAGGGAGAGTTAATAATTTTTGACAAGAAAACTTTGCAAAGTAAGAAGCAGTTTACTGCCGGTGGAAAGATCACCGGAATTATTGCCGAAGAGTGGGAAAATCAAAAATTAATTATTTCAACGAATGGAGGGATATTCAAAACTACAGATGGCGGTACAAGCTGGTCCTTTATTTGTAAGGGAATTCAGCACCCGACTATCACGGCGTTCCAGATTATTCCAATCAACAACACCAACGAGAGAATAGTGGCATATGCATATAACAATGGAATCTGGTGTAGCGATGATAATGGTAAAAGTTGGCAGTTAAAACAGCTACCACTTAAATTTTTTCCCGGAATGATTAAGAAGTCTTCTACAAATCCAAAATATTTGTTGGCTGGGGGTAACTACATTTTTATGTCGTCAGACGGTGGTGAATCTTGGGACGCAACAAGTGTTCCGGGTGTGCCTTACTATGGTCGAGGAGAAACAGTAAGTATTTCGGAAACGAGTTTTAATCAAAATGGATTCAGCATTATCTATAACGCACATAGTAAGGATGATTATCGCGGAAACTTTTATTCGTCGTCCGAATGGGTAAATGGAACTACTTTTAAATGGAACGTATCCGCATTCTCAACAAAGAAATCAAAATTATGGTTTGATAAAAAGCAAAATTACTTATGGGGATCAATCAGGTCGGGTTATGATTATAAAAGCGTACCTACAATTGTTGCAGAAAACTCTTTAGGAGAGCAAAAATTTCAGATTCAAATTCCCGATAGCAGCGCTGCCGACTTGTTCTTAGTAGATGGCGATAAAGTATTCATCTTCAATTCAAGAAATAAAAAGTTATGGACTTCTTATGATAACGGTACAAATTGGAATTCAGTGAAAGTTGATATAAAGAATGCAACCAACAATTATTTAGACTTTGGAATTCCGAATATTTCTTTTGGAGAGATTAAGTATGATTCTCAACAGCAATGGCTGTTCCTATTGTTTCCTAACAATGGAATAATTGCCAGCAAAGATGATGGTAAGTCTTTATTCTCATTTAATAATGGATTACGTTCCTTTGCGGTCTATCAGCTGGAGTTTTCCAGTACTAACCCAAATGTATGTTACGTAGCTACTAATGATGGACTTTACATGATTGATGTTGCTTTGGATGTTGCTGATAAACCCTCACAAATACCAACCATGCATAAGTTGCTTCAGAATTATCCGAATCCTTTTAATCCAGAAACGACAATAGAATATTCAATCCCAACAGAAGCTCACTGCGGAGAGTCTATACAAAGAGTTACGCTAAAAGTTTACGACATACTCGGAAGATATATTACCACACTTGTTAATGAAGAAAAATCAGCTGGTTATTATAAAGCGACATTTAATGGGATCAATTTGCCGAGTGGCGTTTATTTCTATCAACTAAAAACGGGAAATTTTGTAGAAACAAGAAAACTAGTTTTGTTAAAGTAGATTTGGTTGTTGTTATTAGGTAAAACCGGTGCGGATAACAAGTCTGGGATTTGACCGACAGATGATTTTGGTGTAGCTAATATGTAAAGACTTGCCCCCATAAAAATCACGGAACAAGTCTCTACGTTTATGTTCACTATCTTTTTGAGACGCGCTCGGCGCGTCTTTACGTTTTCGTTTTACATTTACCGTTATTTCAATTCTTTCGTTACCATTTCTTGCGCCGTTAAAACTTTTGTTACCGGATAAGGCAAGAAGGCTCCGCCCCATTGCGGAACTAAATATTTATCCCAGAAATTCCAGTAGAGTAAACCATCATCTGTTTCCGGTTCTATCAAGTAGGTTGCAACGTTTGCAAGAGGCTGAGCGGTGCGCACAACCAAAGTACCGGCGGCAAATTCTTTTTTCTCATTTACATATTCTACTTTGATGGTATTGCTGTAATGTCCTTGGTTCAAACGTGCGGCTGGTTTTAATTCTTTTGTTTTAATTGTCTGCACATCAAGAGTAACCGGCTTTTCAAGTTTTTCTAGCTTTATTCCGTGAGTTTTAAGAAGAGCAACTACTTTTATGTCTGCTTGCGAGATCAAGTAAGCAAACGGAAACTTTACACTTCTCTTGGAAAAATATTCAATATAATATGGCACAGAAACAGTTTTTGTTTTATCTGTTGGTTTGTAACGCTCACGACCGTTTGCGTCTTTGTACGCTTCCATTTCGTAAGCGTTAATTGTTTCCGGCACCG
>CAZEDR010000273.1:0-4562 GCA_964510975.1 uncultured Melioribacter sp.
CTTTACAAGCAAGCAGTTAATTGAGGTATTGCTAAGGTTTGCTTCCCGCCACATTCCAGCCAAACCGATGTTTGTTATCACATCATAAAAGTATCAACAGGATATTTTTGTTTCGCGGTTTTGAGGAGAACCGATTCATTCACTAGCCGAGGGATTTATGCTTTCAAAAAGAATTGCTTTAAGAATTTACGATGTAGTATTTGTCGTAGCCATAATCGGTTTCTTTATTATGTCGTTTAAGTTTATTCTAGCCTTAATTGTTCACGGATATCTTTAAAATAATAAAGCCGCTTAGTTAGCGGCTTCAATTCAAATTGAATATTGAAAAAATTAGAATGCGGAAATTATTCCAACACTAAACTGACCGAACTCCTGATTTATGTTGTAAGTATATTCTCCAACTAGACGAATATTTCTTCTCAGCATGTAGCCCAGACTAAGAGAAGCCGTTTCATAATCTAGTGCGTTCAAATCGGAATCTACCCAGTTATACAATGCAGTAGCATACCATTTGCTTTCATCACCTTTAGGAGTATAAATTAGCTCCGAAAAACCGCCGGTAGTTTTTGTTTCATTGGCAAAGGCACTCTGTTTATCATCTGTTCTCACAGCATATTGAAAATTCAACTCAAGTTTATCTTGTAGGTTTAGTGTTGCATCAGGGCCCCACATGGAAAAACTGTTTGTGAATTTATTGCTGAAGGAATCTTCCAAATCCTCTTTGCCAAAATATCCAAAAGCGCCAATACGCAAACCTTCGGTAACATCTTGGCTAACTCTTCCAAAGAAGTTTTTGTATTTATCATCATCAAATATTTTGAAATTGTTTGCCGCTCCAATTCCGGTTCCATTCAGAACTTCCAAAATAACATCAGTACCGGTTGGTAATCCATAAGTGAACATCAATCCACGGTCGTAAGTTAAATCGGCTTTTGAATGGCCCGGTTTAGTTCTGTATACCTGATAATCTTCAAACGTTAAACGCAATTCTCTTTTAAACAATGGATCGGAAACTTGAAACTGACCCGCATATATGTCCAGTTCAGTTCCTAAAATATTATTGAACATAATGAAAGCATCTTCTATACCGGCTACTTCTCCTCTTTCACTAAAAAAGAAATAGAAATAGTAAGCTACATCTTTTGTTAAAGCTCCCCCAGAAAGTAGTTTTAGCAAGTAAGGCGCGCTGAAATCCAACTTCTCAGATTTTCTGTTATTGTATGTAACATAACCTTCAAGTCTAAGCGCGAGAGGAATGTCTCTAATTAGCGATAATTCTCCATCTCCGGTTTCTGCATAATAGCGTGGTGCATCTTTATCGGCTAGAACAAAACCATTGCCGGCAAACTCATCGCCGTAAGGTTTTAATTTTGGAAACGGTGAATGACAAGTTTGGCAGCTCATATTGTACTTGCGCGCGAATGCTGGAATAGCATAAATGCTTTCGAACATTTGAGAAAGTAGTATTAGAATTGTGATGAGTCCAAGTAAAATCTTTTTCATATCGTCCTCACTTATGGTAGAATAGTAACTTCAGTCGAGTGTTCATTTACTTTTACAATTTGCGATTCGCTGGCGGGAACACCAAGAAAATCCGCAACCGGTTTTACAAGCAACTGATAATTTAGTATTGCTGTTACTTTTAATCTGCCGTGCGCTGCAGTATCCGGAATCTTAAAAGTGAGTGTTTCAATTTTTGTCTCGCGTGGTCCAATTCTATAATCGACGCCGAGCGATGCAGTGTTCCATTGCTGAATCGTCATTCTTCCTTGCGGATCGAAATATGGCATTCTAAAAATTCTATCGCCAACCGGAATTCCATCTCGCTGAACACCTTTGAAGTTAGCATCAGTGAGAGCAATTCCCATATCTTGATATGCAAGCACATCGCTTCCAATCAAATATTCTTCTCCGGCAAATCCTTTTTTATCAACCGGAAGATGAAATACATTTCCTTTTTCATCAACTGCTTCAACGTGCATCCAAACTATTCTATCTTCAACTGAACCGCTAGGAAATTTGTGCCCGGTCTTTTGATTGAATAAAGCAACCGTAAATTTCACGGATTCACCGGGTTCAACTTCTCTTACATCCGGATGAATTCGCAATTCAATAACACCTTTTACCTTGCCCGGATCGTGAGCACCATGAAACAGATGAAGTTTTGCATCTTTGTAAGTGGCACCCATTGAAGCAGTTTTCAACTCACCTTTTGTCATATGACAATCTTGACATTGTACACCTTCTTTATAGTAAGGTCCCTCTTTCCATTCGAGGTGTGTTGACTTCACCCATATTCCAGAAGGATCTTTTTCGTTATGGCAGATTCCGCAAAAGTCGCCGGTCTTCATAAAATTTTTCACTTCTATATCATGTGCTGGAGATGTTATTTCCCTTTGGCGGGAGGCAAATTTTGTTCTGCCCGGTGCAAGTACATAATTAAAATTAAATGGTGTGTCGCCGGAAAATCCACTAATGCTATGACAGACATCGCAAGAAACAGCTTCATTTGCACGAGAATTTTTATTTGGTAATGGTGGCGGAACATCGCCGGAAGCAAAAGCCATTGGTGTATGGCAACCGTTACATCCGGCTTTTACTTCTGCAACCTTTTCATCCTTTTCTGCATGTGGAACTGCTAATTTAAAATATTCTATCTCGTCCCACTCATGTGTATATGCTTGCGACATCATTGCTTGCTTCCACTGCTGATAGAAATCCGTATGACAAGAAGCGCCGCAATACTGCGGTGTTTTGAAATCATCATATTTAAGTGAACCCAAAGCAGTTTGTGCAGAAATATTGTAACACAAAACAGCAAGTATGAGAAGAATAAACTTTTTAATGGAATTATTCATATTCACCTCAATTTAATTGAAAGATGTTGAAAATAAAGTATTGAATACAAAGAAGACAATCAAGTCGTTGAAGTCCGATATAATTGCATTCGATATAATTTTTAATTGCTTGATTAATTTGCAATTTGATCGGGATGATGTGAGAGCTATATTGTAAATTTGGAATCATTAATTAAAAGAGAGTGTGATGAAAAAATACTTCTTGCTGGCCTTTATTGTATTTGGATTTATTTCCATGAACGCACAAGAGAAATACACAACCGAAGAAGCTTCGAAACATATTGGTGAAGATGCGGTTGTTACAGGAGTTATAACACAAATTAGTACACCAAGAAATGGAATTACCTATTTAAACATCGATGGTAAATTTCCAGACAATATTTTTACCGGTGTTATTTTTAAGAAAGATGCATCAGTTTTCGAAAATGTAGGGGAACTTGAAGGGAAAAATGTTGAGCTTACGGGCACGATCGAAGAGTACAAAGGCAAACCACAAATCATTCTGAAGAAACTAGAGCAAATAAAAATTATTGAATAAAAGAGTCTGTCTCAAAAGTTATATCTGATTATGTAATAGCCCGCGGATGACGCGGATTTAACCGATTCCCGCAGAATATTATTTGAATAATTACATTTTGAGACAGCCGTTTTTTTCTTATCAGATTAAGTTCACTGATGAAATCATCGCCAGATAATTATCATCCGGAATATAATTTGGTATACTGTTCCCGGAACCAAGAGCATATCCTCCAACTTGATTACTTTTCTTAAGTAGGTTTAAGGAACGCTTCTGAATTTCTTTAGAAGAACTTCTTGCAAGAAAATCCATATCAATTCCACCCAGTATCGCGATCTCTGTTCCCCACAATTCGTATGCTTCTTCAACCGGAGTAATTAAATCCTCAAAAGAATGTTTTGCGTCATATTTCATATCATTAATTACATCATCCATAACTGTTTTAAGGTTCCCGCATGAATGCAAAACAGCATGTTTACCAGCATTATGAATTGTTGAAACAATTTTCTTATGCCAAGGAAACACCCAACGTCTTAACATTTCCGGTGAGAGCATTGTTTGATTCTTAAATCCCCAATCATCATTAACGATGCAAGCGCCAACGGTTTCAATCGGTGCGACAATTTCGTAATAGCGAAGAAATCTTGAACCTACTGCATCAAAAATTTCTGTAGTAAGGTCTTCATCCATCAAAGTCATTAAACAAAGATTTTCGAAACCGACCAAATCAACAACGTTTTCAAGTATTCCGCCATTTCCGCTAACAACAATCTTCATTCCATCGGGAAGTGATGTCTTTAGATCATAGAACATATCATAATCGCCAAGTCCGGCATTTGGCCAAGGATACTTTTCGAAACTCTCGCGGTCTGTTATTATGGCGCCAGCATTTTGAGAAACACTTTCTTTCTTCTCACTCTCTCCTTTTGGAAAACTTAATGTATTAGTTCGCCATCCAGAAATTGTAGTGTAATCATATCCGGCGTTTTTGAATGCCATAATCTGGCACTTAAATATTGCCAAGCGATCAGTCGGATCAATTTTGTTTACGCCGGAAAGTCTTTCTACAAGACTGTCGTTCAGAGCAAATTCAAAAAGGGTTGGACGGCTCGGTTTCTTTCTTTCGAAGACGTTAATCAGATTTTCAAAATCCGGTTCAAAGTTATGATTACGCTTATAAATGATTT
>CAZEDR010000274.1:0-4520 GCA_964510975.1 uncultured Melioribacter sp.
ATTAATTGAAGTAAACTATGAGCAAAAAAATAAAAGAAGTCTACCAATTCAAAATAACGTTAACAAGTTCCGATCCATCAATTTGGAGAAGGATATTGGTTCCGTCTAATTATTCATTTTGGGATTTACACGTCGCTATTCAAGATTCAATGGGTTGGCTTGATTACCATCTTCATTCATTTTCAATAAAAGACCCGATAACAAATGATAAAGTAGAAATTGGAATTCCCGATGAAGAATATGACGCATTTGATAGAAAAGTTTTGGCAGATCACAGAGTAAAAATATCGAAATATTTTAATGAGAATAATCGCAATGCCAGATATGAGTATGATTTTGGAGATTCGTGGATACACACAATCAAGTTTGAGAAAATTATCCAAGCAACAGATGGTGAGAATTATCCAAAATGTACTGATGGCCAGATGGCTTGTCCACCGGAAGATTGTGGCGGAATTGGTGGTTACTACAATTTATTGTCTGTCCTAAGTGATCCTAAAAATGGAGAATACAATGAAATGATTGAATGGTTAGGCGGAGAGTTTGATCCGGAAAAATTTGATCCGAAGGACATATCGTTTGATGATCCGAAAGAAAGATTTGAACAAATGAATGAAAATTAATTATCACAGAAATGTTGCTTGATTTTTCTAATCTCTTTTTAACTGATTTTTCTCTTGCTTTTATGGGTGCATTACAGTGTATTGATCTATTATTATGCATGTTGAATACCTTTAATAAATAAATTAGCAGTAATAACATCTGGAGAACAACACCATGCCAAATTCATTCAACCGCCGTGATTTTATAAAAACAGTTACTCTTTCCGGAGTTTCAATTGCTTTAACTAATTCTATAGGTGCAAATGCCCACTTCTTTGATGGTGAGTTTCCGAGAATTAAGAATGAATTCTTTTCTATAGAGTTCGATTTGAGCAAAGGAGTATTTAATATTTCAAAAAATAGTGGCGAACTGTTTATAATTAACGCTACTACTAATTTAAATTTTATCGGCGGTAAACGCACCATTACATCAAATTCGTATCGGCACTATGTAGAAACAAAGCGAGTTGATGATAAGCTAGGTTCCGGAAGTATGTTAATTATTACTTCTAAAGATTTAGAAAAGAAACTCGATTTCGAACTTCAGTTAACATTATATAAGGGTTTTCGAGCTGTTATTATTGAAGCAATTTGTACGAATGTTTCTAATAGCGGACTAATAGTCAATAGCATCGAGCCAATATCGGTAATTGGTAGCGGCGGTAGTTCGATGCATTTTGCCGGGGTAAAAAAATGTATTACCAATGGTGCGCTATATTATGATACCGGTATGATTCACACATTTGGCACACAATATAAAAAGCCGGAGCCTTACGGAGAAACCAAAGGAGGAAAACTTAGTAGCACCGTAATCAATGCGAATTTTGATACGGCGCAGAGTTGGTGGAATGCCGGTTTATTCTCTGGCTACGATAAAGAAGGCTTAGCAATGGGTTACATAGAAAATAATTTGGGACTTGGGCGGCTGCTAATATCTAAAACTGGGTTACATAAAATTGAGTTTGTGGCTGAATCGGTATTCGCACCCGGTTGCGTATTAAAACCCGGACAAAGAATTAGTTCAAACCGCTTTATGATTAATACCGACAGCAATCCATATTCAGTTTTGGAAACTTACGCCGGAGTTTTAGGAACTTTAAGCAATGCGCGCACGCATTCTATTGCTAACGGTTGGTGTAATTGGTTTTATACATACGAACATATCTCTGAGGCTGAAGTGATTCGTAACGCAGAATTTGCTTCACATCATATAAAAGATTTTGGCTTTGAGTTTATTCAAATAGATGAAGGGTATCAAAGATGGCATGGTGACTGGGAGGGTAATGAACGCTTTCCGCACGGCATGAAATGGCTTGCTGATAAAATAAAAGGATTTGGTTTAAAGCCGGGTCTCTGGATTGCGCCATTTCTTATTTCAGAACCAACATGGGTATTTCAAAATCATCCAGAATGGTTATTAAAACATCCAGATGGTAGCTTAAAGCGTGTAGGTCCATGGCCGGATGAAAATACTGATTGGGCACGCAACGAGAATCCAAAACGATATGGACTTGATATTACCCATCCGGGTGCTGCGAAGTGGCTCTTTGAACTACTTGATATGGTTGTAAACAAATGGGGCTATGAAATGGTGAAGATCGATTTTGTTGCTTGGTCTCTTTTATCAGCTGATCATTTCTATGATCTGTCGGTAACGCCGGCACAAGCCTATAAAAAGGGTTTAGAAATAATTAGAAGTGCTGTGGGCCAGCATTGTCATTTGCTGGATTGCGGCCCTGGTCCGGTTTCAGCCGGGTTGATTGACAGTATGCGTATAGAACTCGATCAGAATTATGGCTATTCGAAAGAAGTTTGGAAGCAGTATTTTCAAGATTCATCATGTAGTGCAGCTGCAGTAGCCAAGCGTTATTATTTTCATAAAAAAGCATGGATAAATGACGCAGATCATATTTGTATAAACTTGCTCTCTTATTCTCAGGCTGAGGCAGCAGCAACTATTATTGCACTAAGCGGCGGTAATGTTATTTCTGGAGATCGACTTCCGGAACTTGATATTACTAGGCTAGAAATTCTAAAAAAAATAATGCCTTCCTTTGGTGAAGCTGCTCTTCCAGTAGATCTTTTTGATTCCGATATACAATCTACCTTTGCACTAAAAATCAAAAAACCGTTCGCTAGTTGGACTGTTGCCGGATTTTTCAACCCGGATTTATCTGTTGCAGTTCAACGGAAGTTTCCTATTGAGCGCCTTTGGCTCGACCCGAAAAAAACTTACCTCGCTTATGATTTTTGGAAAGAAAAGTTTGGCGGTGAGATTTCCGGCGATATTAATATTTCGGTACAACCTGGTAGTGTAACTTTGCTTGCATTACATGAAAAGACGAGTGTACCTCAAATCCTTTCGACTAGCCGTCATGTTCTTCAAGGTGCTCTTGAATTAGAAAGTGTCAGTTGGGATTCAGTTACAAAAACGCTTTCCGGAGTTTCAATTGGTCCTAAAAACAGTTCTCATTCCGTAGCCGTCTATCTTCCGGACACTCATTTGTGGAAACAGGGTGGAAATGTTTTGTTCCGTGAGTATGATTCTTATAGTCTGAAAATAGTAGATGATAACATTATGCGAGTTTATCTTCGTTTTACAGAAAAAACAACAGTTAATTGGAAAATCAAGTATGAAGAATTTTTCTAACTGTTAATGTATCTGATCAATACTAGCATAGTAATTTTTTTTAAAATGGTGGAACAAAAAGATCGGTACGTCAGAGTTGGGTGTAAGATGAGATTGTATAATAAGACTTATGGGTATCTCTAAAAACTCTTGCAATAGTTAATAAAAAAGGCAAAGGAATAAACAAAGAGAAAAAGTAAGGTTGTATTTTTACAGTAGTAATAAATGAGAGATATTAAGTGAGCCACGGAAACTACAAAAACAAACAAGCAAAAGGATTCTTCGACGAATCACATCGGTTAGAACAACTAACAGCCACCAAAGACCCACTGATAAAACTTAAAGAACGCATAGACTTTGAACAGTTTCGCCCACTGCTTGAAGAAGCTTTGTATAAAGAAGGAAAAGGAATCGGAGGAGCGCGCCCGTATGATTATGTTCTCATGTTTAAGATATTAATCTTGCAACGCTACTACAATATCAGCGACGATATGATGGAATACGCTATCTTGGATCGCCTTTCCTTTATGCGATTCTTGGACTTAACGCTTGCAGATAAAGTCCCCGATGCCAAAACAATCTGGCATTTCAGAGAGCAATTAGTTAAAAAGCATATCGTGGAAAAACTATTTGAGCGATTCAAGGAAGAACTTCAGAACAACCATCTGATAGTTAACGAAGGAAAAATAGTGGATGCCAGTTTTGTAGAAGTCCCGATACAACGAAACAAGCGGGAAGAGAACAAACAAATAAAGGAAGGGAAAATTCCCGAAAAGTGGAAAACCAATCCCAATAAATTGGAGCAGAAAGATATTGATGCGAGATGGACAAAAAAGAACGGAAAGAGCTATTACGGTTATAAAGATCATGTTAAAGCTGATAAGAAAAGTAAACTGATAGATTCATATACAGTAACCGATGCCAGTGTCCATGATTCGCAAGAGACGGAAAATTTACTTGAAGAAGAAGACAAAGGACAAGGACTTCATGCAGATAGCGCGTATAGTGGCAAAACAGTAAAAGAAGTTGTTGAAAAATATGAGATGACTAATCACATTCACGAAAAAGGATACAGAAACACTCCGCTAACCGATGAACAAAAAGAAAGTAATCATCACAAATCAAAAACAAGAGCGCGAGTGGAACATATTTTCGGATTCATAGAAAACAGTATGCATGGTTCGTTTATCCGAACCATCGGTATCAAACGAGCTACGGCTGTTGTGGGATTGATGAACTTAACTTACAATATTTTCCGTGCTATTCAACTTGGATATGCTGCTGCATAA
>CAZEDR010000275.1:0-4487 GCA_964510975.1 uncultured Melioribacter sp.
TTAACGGTTTACAAATTAATTCACACAACGGGTTGAATTAGTATTTCCTTAAAAATTTGAAAGGAAACAATGGATAGAAGTAAATTTTTCGAATTATATTCGAGGGCGTATGATGATTTGATTGCAGCTCTCGAAGAAATCCCGAAAGAGATTTGGCAGTTCAAACCGGCGCCAAATAAATGGAGCGTTCACGAAGTTCTAATTCACATTGCAGATAGTGAAGCAAACAGTTTTTGTCGTGCTCGCAAAATTATTTGTGAACCCGGTTCTACAATTTTTGCCTACGATGAAAACGCCTGGGCTGCAAAGCTGAATTACCATAATCAAAGTATAGAAGATTCGCTGGAGCTATTCCGCCAACTTAGAATGATGACTTATAATGTTATCAAAAATCTGCCGGAAGAAACTTGGCAAAACTTTATCTTTCATCCCGAGAATGGTAAAATGACTCTCGATGATTGGCTTGAAGTTTATGCCGATCATATTCCGGTTCACATAAAACAGATTAAACGAAACCTTAACGAGTGGAATAAAATAAATTCATAAATACAAACGCGGTAGGAGGATTTTTTGATGAAAAGATTTCTTGCAGTTCTACTTTTATTCGCCGCATCAATTCAGTTTGCGCAAGGAGTAGAATGGATTAAAGCGAACTACTCAAAGAAAGAATATAGAATTCAAATGCGGGATGGACTAAAACTTTTTACTTCTGTTTATACACCGAAGGATACTAGCAAAACTTATCCAATCATTATGGTTCGTACACCTTACACTGTTGCACCATACGGAGAGGATAACTTCCCTAACAGTTTAGGTCCCAACGAAGAGCTGGCAAGAGCCGGTTACATATTTGCTTACCAGGATGTGCGCGGACAGTTTATGAGCGAAGGCAAGTATGATAACATGCGCGCTTACATTCCGAACAAAAAAAGTTCGGCAGAGTTTGATGAATCTACAGATGCTTACGATACAATTGATTGGTTGGTTAAAAATGCTAAACACAATAATGGTAATGTTGGTATTTGGGGAATTTCATATCCCGGTTTTTATGCAGCAATGTCGTTGTTAAATTCTCATCCGGCATTAAAAGCAGTCTCGCCGCAAGCACCAATTGCAGATTGGTTTGCCGGAGACGACATGCATCATAACGGAATACTCGCTCTTTCTATGGCTTTCAATTTTCTGTCTAATTTTGATTTTCAAAAAGATTCCCTTATAACAGATTGGCTTCCGGGTCCGCAGTACGATTCTCCCGATATGTATAATTTCTTTTTAAAACTTGGTTCAGTTGCTAATGCCAACAAAAAGTATCTGCATGGCAAGTATAAATTCTGGAACGCTGTGACCGAGCATGGAACTTATGATGAATTTTGGAAAGCCCGTTCAAATCTTCCACACTTCAATAATATTAAACCGGCTGTGTTAATTGTTGGCGGATGGTATGATTCCGAAGATCTTTATGGACCGCTAAATATTTATCAATCTATCGAAAAGAAAAACACAAGCAACAATACTCATTTGATTATGGGTCCGTGGAGCCATGGCGGATGGGTTAGAACAGATGGCGCTTCGTTCGGCGATATAAAATTTCCGGAAAGCACCAGCACTACATACAACAAAAATATTATTTCTCCTTTCTTCAATTACTACCTTAAGGGAATTGGAACCTCAAACCTTGCCGAAGCTGTTACCTACAGAACCGGCAGCAACGAATGGGTAAATTATGATGAATGGCCTCCGGCAAACAGAGAAAACAAAACGCTTTATTTGGCTCCTAATCAAAAGCTAAGCTGGAATACCCCGGCTGAAGAGAAAAATATTTTTGAAGAATACTTGAGCGACCCAAATAAACCGGTTCCTTATACGGCGAAGTTCTATGATTCTCAGCTAGCTTATTTAAAACCTTATATGAATGCCGATCAGCGTTTTGCGTATAGCAGACCGGATGTTTTATCATTCTCAACAGAAACGCTGGAAAACGATATAGTTATTGCCGGACCTATCACTGCAAATTTATTTGTATCAACTACCGGTACAGATGCTGACTGGATTGTTAAAGTGATTGATGTTTACCCGGATTCCACGAAAAATATTTCCAATACTCAAGATGCTGCTGAGATGGGCGGTTATCAAAGCTTAGTCCGCTTCGATGGAATGCGCGGCAAATTTAGAAACAGTCTTGAAAAGCCGGAGCCTTTCGGGCCGAATAAAATTACCAATGTAAAGTTCGTGCTCAACGATGTTGATCATAATTTCCGTAAGGGACACAAAATAATGGTTCAGATACAAAGTTCGTTCTTCCCTTTCTTTGACCGGAACCCGCAGCAATTTTTAGATATCTACAACGCAAAGGATGATGATTTTCAGAAGGCAACACATAAAGTATATTTTTCAGAAAAGTATCCGTCGGGAGTCAGCTTTGGTATTGTTAAATAGAGAATTCAAACATTTTTTTTTAAGTTGCAGTTAAATTATTCGAGGCAGAGATGAAAAAAGCAATTTGGGTATTATTTTGTTTAGCGCTTCTCTCAGAAGCAGCACTATCTCAATCTCTTTCATTTGGTCCGCAGCTTGGTTTTGTTAAGACTAAAGATGCTGAGAAATCGGTTATGATGCCTGGCGGCGCTGTTAGATTATATTTGGGCGGACTTGGAATTGAAGGAGCAATCTATTACAAAAAAGATGAATACAAATTAGATCTTGGATCTTCATCTGCAACAATAACTACAAAGACTTACCCCATTATGCTTACCGGGCTTTTAAAAGTTTTACCTATTGCGCACCTTGAAGCGGGTGTTAGCTGGCTTAACACTCAGATTGATTATTCAAATCTCTCTACGGCATGGACTTCGATCAAAGAAGAAACTAAAGGAGATGTAGCTTATCATTTGGGCGCCGGAGCCGAAATACCGCTTGGCTCTTTAATTCTTACCGGAGATGTTCGTTATGTCTTTTTTGAACTCAATATGGATAAACTTTCCAAACCGCAGTCATTGAAAAGCGATTTTTACGCTATCATGGTTGGCGTGATGTTTAAACTATAATTTATTACAGAGGTGATATGATATTCGATAATTTAAAAAACGCCCACCTATATTTTCCCTTAGGTGAAAAAATTCAGAAGGCCCTTAATTATTTACAGACAACCGATTTCTCTACTGTTGAACCGGGAACTTATGATCTTGACGGTACAGATGTTTACGCAATTGTAAGCGAGTACAACACCAAACCGCTTAGTAGCGGCAGATGGGAATCTCACAAAAAGTATATAGATGTTCAGTTCATTCATGAAGGAAAAGAAAGAATTGGTTTTACCGATACAAAAAAAGTTATGGTTTTGGAAGAATATAATGACCGAAAAGATGTTACCATTTACAAAGGTGAGGGTCACTTTATAAATGCAGATGAAAAACATTTTTTCATTTTCTACCCCACCGATATTCATATGCCAAGCATCGCAATCAATATTCCCAAAGCTGTAAAGAAGGTTGTTGTTAAGGTCAGTACAGATTACGTCGAACCGCAAGAAGAACTAAAGGAAGAAGTTGAACCTATCGAAGAAACTCCTCCGCAAATAGATGAAGCTTCATCACAAGTTAGTGAATAAAAAAAACCGGCTTAAAGCCGGTTTTTTTATGTTATCTAAACACTTAGTCTATTTAAATTCTAAAAGCTCTACTTCAAACACTAATACAGATGCCGGAGGAATGCCACCTTCTCTGCCTTCTTCACCGTAAGCTAATTCGTAAGGGATGTAGAATTCATACTTATCGCCAACATGCATTAACTGCAAACCTTCTGTCCAGCCTTTAATTACTTGGTTCAAAGGAAATTCAATTGGTTCATTTCTTTTGTAAGAGCTGTCAAATTCTTGTCCGTCAATAAAAGTTCCGCGGTAATGAACTTTAACTGTGTTTGTATCTTTAGGAGATTCTGTTCCGGTTCCTTTTGTAATTACTTTGTATTGTAAACCGCTGGTTGTTACTTGAACGCCCTCTTTCTTTTTATTTTCTTCCAAGAAAGCTGAGCCTTCTTTTTTATTCTTTTCGATTACCGGAGCCATTTCTGCACGCTTTTTTTCTTGTTCAATCTTAGCTTGTTCGGAACGAATTGCCATCATTCTATCATTAAATCCCATCATACATTTTTGCATTTCTGTTGGAGAAAGCTTCGATGTTCCGGCAATAGCGTCTTTAAGAGACATAAATAATACATCAAAATTTATTTTCATATTTGGGTCTTTTAGACTCATAGCAATATTTTGTCCAATTGCATAACTAACAGAATCCTCTTGTGTTTTAATTTCTACCATTACGTTTTCCTTTTTAGGTGGATTTTCTTTTTTTGCAGTTGTTTTCTTTTGTGCGGTTGAAACTGTTACTGCCATTACCAGCATTAATAGAATTTTTAAGTATTTCATTGCTTCTCCATCTTCTTTTATGATTTTCGGGTGGTGAAAATAAGCCCATCAGCTTTGATAAGCAAGT
>CAZEDR010000276.1:0-320 GCA_964510975.1 uncultured Melioribacter sp.
TCATTAGCACTTTCAACTGCCGATGAGGTTATTTTTATCTTTTCTTCCACCCGCTTTCGTTCAATTGTTCTTGCAACTTGCGATGATATATATTCTAGCATACGTAGTTCTCTATCTCCATATGCATTTGGATTTGAATAGTGTTGTAAAGCCATAATCCCTATAGCTTTTTTACCAATAGTAAGTGGTACTCCAAGCCAGATTGCAGAAAGAGTTCCGCTTTGAACAATTTCTCCTTTATTACTCATTTCCAAAATTTGTCCGGAATTTACAAGTAACGCTTTCCCTTTCCGTAGAACATATTCCGTTAAACCGTGTCC
>CAZEDR010000276.1:330-2866 GCA_964510975.1 uncultured Melioribacter sp.
TTGTCTTTCCGATCTGGTGACATCCTTTTCATCTACAGAATATGGAAAGCTAATAGTGTTAATTCGTTCATCATATATTGAAATGTAGAAATTCTTTGCCGGCATAATCGTGGAAATGATTTCGTGTATAGACTTATAAAGATCATCTAGCGCCATATTCTTATCAGCGGTTTGTGCAATTTGGTATACGGCATTCTGCATAAGCTCAGAATTCTTGCGCTCGGTGATATCATGGTTAAGACCAACTATTCCAATAATTTCTCCTTGTGCATCCCTTAACGGCACTTTCGAACCTAGTAGCCAATAATGTCGCCCATTTCTATCAATCAGTTCTCCTTCAATATCAAGAAGTGATTTTCCAGTGGTCAATACAAGCTGATCTTCTATATAAGAACGATTTGCTTGATACTCAGTAAAAAGATCGGAATCGGTTTTTCCTATAGTTTCATCTTCACTTTTCCCACCACATAATTCAACTTCCTTTGAGTTAACTAAAATTTTTCTTCCTTCTTTATCTTTAACATAAATCGCATCTGGAATCAAATCAATTATTGTACGGTGTAACTTCCGCTCATTATTAACGGTATCTTCTACTTTCTTAAGTTCCGTTATATCCCGCCCAATACCAACTAGACCCGTGATATTTCCACTTCTATCCTTTACTGGTATCTTTGAAGTTAGCAGCCAATGTTTATTCCCCTCAGCGTCAATTAGAAGTTCTTCACGGTTGGTTACCGGCTGACCTGATTGAATGACTGCTTGGTCATCAGCTAAAAACTTGGTGGCAATCTCTTTTGGATAAAACTCAAAATCGTCCTTGCCTAAAACTTCCGCTTCAGATTTTGCACCCATATAATGAACATCTACTAAGTTTGCAAAAGTCTTACGGCTGGCTAAATCTTTAGAATATATTAGATCCGGAATGTTATCAATCACTGTACGCAGTAGTTGACGTTCCCGCCTAATTAATTCTTCATTAAGTTTTCGTTCGCTTATATCACGGAAAATACCCATTATACTTGAGCTTCCATCAATCGTAATAATTCCGGATGAGGAGATATCCACATAGACTATGCTGCCATCTTGTCTAAGGCATGGAATATCTGCTACAATAGTTTTGTCTCTGCGGATTAAGTTTTCAAACTCTGTAATTACTCTCTGCAATTCATCTTTGGGGTGAATGTCTGCCAGACCAAGTAAAGTTAGTTGCTCTTTACTATAGCCGAGCATTTTACATATAGCCGGATTTGCGTATTTGAAAGTCTTTGTTGCAACATCCGCAATCAAAATGCCATCTTCGCTTACTTCAAAAAGTAAACGGTATCGCTCTTCGCTTTCTCTTAGTTTTTCTTCTGCTTGCTTGCGTTCTACATGAGTACGTTGCGTAATAATACCAAATGCTAAGTTACCAGCCAATTCCTTAAGGAGAATAACTTCGCTTGAATGAATAGCATTTACTTTAGCTGAATAAATCAGAAGAACTCCAAATACTTTAGCTTTTTCATTTTTAAGAGGTATTGCAATTCCAGACCGGTATCCGTGTTGTATCGCGCTTTCGCGCCATGGAACCATAAGAGGATCAGTTAAGAAATCTTGTACATAAATTGCTTCACCGCTTCTTATTGCTATCCCGGCAGGTCCTTTTCCATATCTCGATTCTTCTGACCAAGTAAGTTTGGCATTAGCTATATACCCGCTATCAAACCCTGCCCATGCAACAAGACGAACAGTTTTAGCTTCATCGTGTTCTGCATATCCTACCCATGCTAAGCGGTATCCTGCCTCATGGCAAATGATGCGGCATATTTCGTTAAGTAAAGTCTCTTCATCAACTGCCTTTAGTAGTGCCTGGTTGCAAATACTAATTGCCCTCAGTTTACGGTTTAACTGATATAAATCTTCTTCTGCATGTTTCTGTTCTGTAACATCCCTCACAACAAGCAGAACAGTCCCGCTTTTTAAAGGTGAGAGGTTACCCTCAAATATTCTTTCCTTTTCGTTAATATTTAGTGAGTATTGTATATCAATAGTTTTTTTTGTTTCTATAGTACGTTGGACGTGATCTAGAAAATAGTCAGCTTGTTCTTTTGGAAATATTTCGTGGACTGTTTTGCCAATTACTTCCTTAGCTGGTTTGTATAGAAGCGAAGGATTGGTAGGAGCAATCTCTATATAACGCCCATCGGCATCAATCTCAATTACCACATCGGTTATAGCAGAAAAAAGTGCCTTTAATTTTTCTTCACTTTTCCTAACTGTTTCTTCAATTTGTTTACGTTCTGTAATATCTATTAACGCAATTTCGCATTCTTGTCCGGTAATATCTGTAACTGCGCTTATATATAGATTTACTTCTATTCTATCCTTGAGAATTGCAATTTCACAGTATTCTTGTGTATGTTCTTTAAATACTTTCTGTAATAATTCAGAGAAACAAAGCATGGTATCTTTAAAAAAGAATTGATCAAAAGGCTGGTTTATTAACCTAGAACGATCAACACCAATCAATTTGCAAGCTGCAAGATTAGCTTGGCAG
>CAZEDR010000276.1:2876-4483 GCA_964510975.1 uncultured Melioribacter sp.
TATTAAACCTATTTGTGCAAATTCATTAAGTAAGGTACTCTGTTCCTCTATTATGTTTTTTGAATACTTAAGTTCCTCCCCAATCTTCTCGAGTTCATTTTGGTGTGTCTGAAGTTCTTGAACCAATTTTTTCAATTCAGTTTTCGTTTTAGGAAGATATCCTTCCTTAGAACTCTTTGGTAATTGTTCTTCGGTTTTCTGTTTATCTTCAACTGCGTCTGTAGAATTATTGGTTTTCTTTTTCATAAAAGCTCCATATACCAAAACCGGAATAATTCATTTCGTTACCTCTTATCAGCTTCGAAATGCATTTCCGTCATTTCATCACGATTCTTATTCCGTTTTATATTTTTGTTTAGCCAAGTATTTCATTCCAGAATTTTTACATCAAGAAAGATTTATATTTAGCATTTACTTTTACAAAACTCGCCATACTCGGTACAAATGTCATCAGTTAGTTACTCATCCTTTCAATATTCAATAAATATATCTTTTATTCTGGATGAACACAGTGGATTTTACTCTATTTTGAAAGGGAAGTAAATCATAATTATCGCCAATAACTATACTTAAGTGTAAGATGCTAATATATTTATTAAAAATAAAACAAATAATAATACACTATTTTAAGTATCAAACTTTTACTTAATTGTTATAATCTACTCACCATACTAATTATACATTATCAAATAAATTCTACGTTCGATTATTTGGTGTGTTCTGACCAGCAAAACTATTTGAGAGATATTTTCTCTGAAAATTTTCCCCTCATCCGATTCAATAAATGAATAACACTCTATGAACTGTGGATATGTTTAATTTTTCTTTTTCTTAAAATTTCTTGCCTCTCACCATCCACTTTCCGTTAAAACTCGCCCCTCAGATACATAATAATCACCTTTTTCAAAATCCTTCGTTGAAGCGGCGTTTTTCTGTTGTTGTTCTTTCGCTTTTTCTTTTTAAGTCTCATTTTCTTGCATAGCTGATCGCCGATAGCTGACAGCTAATAGCGTTTTTCGGAATCGTACTTCCTTTCCGACTAGGATTCTTTCCTTGACGGTATGGGAATAACACACAATCCTTTATCACACATTCCCGCACTTGTTTTTTTTCATATCCGGAACATTCCAGACAATGTTTCTTAATCGCTCTCAACGGTGTTTGTTTCATTTAATTCCTCCATCTGTTTTGAATAATTTTTTTTAGTAATTCTATTCATTTCGAATTCTTGCCAACTTAAAGTCTTTTAAGCTTTTCCACGACCTCAAATAAATGGTGTATAAAGAATGAACGAATTCGATGTTAAGCAGAAATTGCTGTTTGAACCCGCATTTACTATTTCTAAGACAAATGCGGGTGAGTTCAATTTCTGTAATCGAATGAGTGATATTCTTAACCATTTTTTTGCAGTCTTGATTTTTTGTTACTTTTTGATCAAGCAAAAAGTAAAAGCATACAATTAATTTGGACTATTTCATTCTGGTTTTTCTTCTCGACAGTTATGTCATCGGTTATAATGGAAAACAGTTTGTCGAAATTGAATTTCTTAGTAACATCATTAAATTCGATAATTGCTGTATCAAGCGTAACCGATTGAAAACTAAAAC
>CAZEDR010000277.1:0-4466 GCA_964510975.1 uncultured Melioribacter sp.
AGTGTAAAAATTCAGCCGGTTACAATTACACACGGCAGCTTAAATATTAACATCAGAAATTTCCCAATTATCTCTCAGCCTAACGCTTTTTCGCAAGGCAGAACAGTTGCAATGAACAATCAAATTCCAACTGTAACTCAAGATTCAACAAGTACAGTTGCAATTCAAGGTGCAAGCAATGTTCAAGAAGTAGCCGCAGCACTTAATTCACTTAAAGTATCGCCAAGAGATATTATCGCGATCTTTCAAGCTTTGAAGGAAGCCGGTGCTCTCATGGCAGAATTAATTGTGATGTAAGATGAACGAGATTACATTAAAAATAGCGAATGATAAACATCTGTCGAAGCCACTCGAGACAAATTCTCGATACGACCAAAAGCAAAAAGAGAAAATTGCTTCCGCAACAAAACAGTTTGAAGGCTTATTGACCTCTATGATGCTGAAGAGTATGAACACAACAAACGGCGGAATGTTTGGTGAAGGTGAAGGATACGGCAACGATATGTTCGATACAATGTTTGAACAAGAAATATCTACTAAAATGTCCGACACCAAAAGTCTTGGCGTAGCGGAAATGCTGTACAAGAAAATAACCGGAGAAGAATTACCGGCAGCAATGCGTGCTAAAATTTCGGAAAGAATTAGCCCGGTTAGAATTCATAACACAACTGTTCCATCTGAATCGACTAAGGTTCAGCCAAGTAATTCTGCAGTAGATAGATTAAGCAATTATGAAAAGCACATAGACGAAGCTTCAAATTCATATGGTGTAGATAAGAATATCATCAAATCAATAATTATGACTGAATCCGCGGCTAAAAATAAGGCCGTTTCCAGCGCAAAAGCGAAGGGCTTGATGCAATTGATCGATTCTACAGCTTCGGATATGGGTGTGCGCAATGTCTTTAATCCACGAGAAAATATAATGGGCGGCACTAAATATTTCGCTCAAATGCTTCGACAATATAGTGGTGATGTGAAGCTTGCCTTGGCTGCTTATAATGCCGGTCCCCAAAATGTAGAAAAGTACAAAGGCGTTCCACCTTTTGATGAAACAAAGAATTACATAAATAAAGTACTTGGTTACTTAGATCATTTTAAAGAGAGTGAACAATGAGCACGAAATTATTATTAGCATCCTTGAAAACACAAGATGCAAATTTGAGCCTACTTATAGACGTATTAGATATGCAGAAACAAGCTATTATTAAGAACGATTACACTACTCTTGAAACGGCAATTAACAATGAGCAGAAAATTCTTATGGATGTAGAACGAGAAGAAACTGCACGCGGCAAAGTTGTTAAGGAATTAGCAAAGAGTATGAATTTGGACGTTCGAGATAACTCTGTCGAAAATCTAATCAATCAAGGCAGCACACATTTTGGAAATGATTTAAAAGAATTGAATAAGGTGAGAGTGTCTTTAAAAGAGAAGGCGCTTAAAATAAAAAGCACAAATTCTCAGTTGAAAGATGTAATTGAATTTTCCCGCAATATGATTAAAGAAACTATGATGATGCTTGTTGGTCCAAACAAACGTGCAATTGTAAACAAGAGAGTTTGATATGGGTATAGGTAGGTTACTAGATTTATCGGTTAGTACTATGGGAGCGTATCAAAGTGCAATTGATATTGCTTCTCAAAATATATCTAACGCGGGAAGTAAGGATTACACACGACAAAAAGTAGTACTAGCATCCGAATCGGTAAACAATGGACAAGGCGCCGGTGTTAAGATTCAAGATGTACTACGTATACGCGATGAAATTCTGGATAGTCAGCTAAGGAAGTATCAATCCGCTTATTCCGATAGTACAAAACGCTCCGAGATATTAGCAAAGATGGAAGCAATTCTTGGTGAGCCGTCGGAGAATGGATTATCTACATATTTTACTGAATTTTTTAGTGCGTGGGATGAGCTGTCTACAGATCCTACTTCACTTCAACTTAGATCGAATGTTATTCAAAAGAGCCAGCAGCTTAGCGAAAGGTTCCAAGACCAAATAGAAGGCTTTAATGAAATACAATATTCAATTCAGAAAGAAGCATCTGTTCAGGTTGAAGAAATCAACGGATATCTAAAAGATATTCACGAACTGAACCAAAAAGTTTACGAATCGGAAGTTCGCGGAGCGGAATCCAGCGCGTTGATGGATCAAAGGGATAAATTGATTGATAATCTTGCGAGCCTGGTGAACATTTCCGTCTCGAAAAATTCTTATGGTGCAGTTCAAGTTAATGTTGGCGGTGTTTACGGCGCCGATCAGTCTTCTTACAATCAGTTTAAGCTTACCATTATTAATGGTCAGATGAGATTAACTCAAAAGGATAATAATAGTGCGATTGCAGTTGTTAACGGGGGAGAGTTTTACGCAAATGCAGATATTTATTCGAACAAAATAAATGATTATAAGACATCTTACGAACAACTTGCTCAAACATTTGTTGATAAAGTTAATGAAGTTCACATGCAAGGAAGTACTCTACTCTATGGAGGAAGTTCGAGTTCAGGTATTCCATTTTTTGGAGAGTTGGCTGCTGATGGTTCTATTGTAAATGCATTTGTTAACGGTAAGATGACTTTAAATACATCAATTTTATCAAGCTCTAAAAATATTGCAGCCTCTTCGGTAGCGGGGAATGATGGAAACGGAGATATAGCAACACAAATTGCGGCTCTCTCCAATACAAAATTCTCAGAGTTAGGAGAATCAACCTTTACCGATAGGTATACTGAAATTCTGGGCGTAATAGGCATGGACAAAGTTTCTGCCGACAACGCTATTGAATCCGGTGGGTTAATAACTCAAAATTTGGAAGCTCAAAAAATGTCTTATTCAGGTGTTTCTATTGAAGAAGAGATGACTAATGTGATGAAATATCAACGTTCTTACGAGGCTGCTTCTAAGTTGGTAAAAATAGCTGATGAACTTTTACAAACAATTTTAAACATGGTATAGTAGGTAAGTGATGAGAGTTACAGAAGGTTTATTGACGGACAGATATTTAGTTAACTACGATAAAACATCGGAACGGAAACTAAAAATTACTACTCAGCTTGCAACTAATAGCAGTATTCAAACTTTGTCCGATGACGTTTCCGGATCGTTGGAATCAATTAAGTTAGATTCTCAAATAAGAAGAACCAAAGCTTACGCTAAGAATGCACAGAGTGCGCAAGACTTTTTTGATGAAAGCCTCAATTCTTTGGATCAAGTTACAACTGAGTTTCAAAATATTATGGTTGCTGCAACTAATGCCGGTAATGCTGTTGTTTCCGATAGCTATCCGACTATTGCCCAATCAATAAAGAATTCACTTTCGGCAATAGTTCAGAATGTAAGTGCAAAGAGCGGAGATAGATATTTGTTTGGAGGAACTAACTATACAGCAGAACCGGTAACAATTGATGTTAACGGAAAGGCAGTGATTTCAGCACTTGATCATTCCGGCGAAGTAAAAGTTAGACTCTCCGGTAACATTAAAGAAGCAATGAATATTCCGGGATCTGAGATTTTAGAGAGCGGAATGTTTGAATCGATAAACGATGTAATTACTTCTCTCGAAGCCGGCAACCCTCCAACGGAAGCTCAAAAAACAGCTTTAACTAATGCTTACCAGAAAATTCTTGATGTGCAGTCATTAGCAGGAGAAAAAATCAACAGATTAGAAAACATAAAAACGGTTTTAAGCAGTCAATCGGATAGTTACACAGACATGCTCGCAAAGGTTCAGGAAATTGATATAGCTAAACTTTCTTTGGAACTCCAGCAGCAAGATTATTTACTTCAGATTTCTTCTAAACTACTTTCTAACTATGCTTTATCAGATTCGGCATTAAATCTAGTATGATGAAAAAGAATGGAACGTTTATAGGATTTATCCTTGGAATTTCAGCTGTATTTGGCACCTTCTTTATAGAAGGCGGATCGTTCCAAGCATTGTTTATTCTTTCGGCAATATTTATTGTGTTCGGCGGAACGTTTGCTGCAATAATAATGGGCTTTGGATTTGATAAGTTTATTACTATTCCCAGACTTATTAAGCTGGCTTACTTTCCTAAGACTTATGATATTTCTAAAATCATTACAACTTTTGTTGAGCTTTCAATCAAAGCTAGAAAAGAAGGCTTACTTACAATAGAAAAGGATCTAAAAAAGTTTGACGATTTGTTCCCCCGAAAAATGACAAAGTTTGTTTTGGATGGAACAGATCCCGATTCCCTTCAACTATTAGCTCAACTTGAAATGAAAACAATGCAGGAGAGACATTTTTCCAACATAAATATTTTTGTGAAAATGGGCGGATATGCACCAACAATGGGAATTATCGGGACGGTAATTAGTTTGATTATGACCTTAGCTAATGCCGGCAGTTCCCCGGATTTATTAATAAAAAATATTGCAACAGCTTTTATAGCCACACTTTGGGGAGTGTTTAGCGCAAACTTAATTTGGTTACCAA
>CAZEDR010000278.1:0-4430 GCA_964510975.1 uncultured Melioribacter sp.
GTCATTACAAGTACTGCAAAAACGTAAGTTAGCTTTTTCATAAGCCTCCTCTTAGGTTATTATTCATTAGTTTAAAAAATACTTTGTATTACTTTGTTGGTTTTCTAATCCTATTCAACTTTACTACAACTATTTTTTACTAATAATTCTTAACATTTGAGAAAAGAGAATTACCTATTTGGCAATTCCCTTTCCGGTAAAACCTTTTTACTTCATAAGAACAAACTTCTTAGAAATAGATACGTTTTCTGATTGAAGACGATAAACGTAAACACCGCTTGCTAATTTAGCGCCATCAAAATCTGCTCTATAATTTCCAACTTGCTGAACACCTTCGAAAAGTGTTGCCACCAACTGTCCAAGCATGTTATATACTTTAAGCGAAACTTGTCCCGATTTTGGTATAGAGTAATTAATCTGGGTTGTTGGGTTAAATGGGTTTGGATAATTTTGGCTTAAGTTATATTTGGTTGGAATTTCACCCGCTATATCTTCAATATCTGTAAGACCTTTTGTTAACTTATCCTCAATTGTTTTGCTTTCAGCAGCAACTTGTGCTTTCCACTTTACGTATTCTGTTGGATACCAATGATATAGATCTCCTAAAGGATATCCTCCCATAGCAGCGGTTTTAATTGTACTATTTGAATAGGACAATTTTTCTTCCAATGGCCACTTGCCAGCCAGACTGTTTTCCTTAAACTTCCATGACCAATCTGTATCGGTATTGTCACTCCATTTTCTATTCAAAAATGATTTTAATGAATCAACATTTGTTGGAGTTAATACGAATCCAGGAACTGTGTTATCGAAAAGTTGTTCTTTGTTCATCAAAGGGAAAACTTTTTTGCCTGTTGCAACATCAAGTGTATCGAAGAAACGTAAAGTTGCTTTGCTTAACATTGGCTGTGGAATTGGAACCTGGTCGTTTTCTCTGTTCTTTTTCTTGGCTTGTGAGTATGGAGAATTTTGCATCCAGTCGAGCAGCCAAGGTTCATTACCATAACTATTGTATCCAAAATAAATTTTTCTATCAGCTTCTGTGAATGGTGGTACAAAACCAAAGTTCTTAACACTATCTATTCTTATGGTTGCACCATTTTGATCACCGGTACCGGTTGTAGCCGGAATATCACCGAACATGAAAGCATTACAGAAAACAGAATTTGTTACCGACATTGTTTTCCACCAGCCGGATTCTAGTGAGTACATTACAACATTTAAAAACGTACAGTGGTTAAATCTAACATCATCTCCATATTCTGCACCTTCCTGCATATATACATAACCTTGATTGGCGAATGTGCAATTCTCAAATAATATTGAATTGATATGCCAGCCTGTGCTGCTATACGGGAATGATACTGCTCTACCATAATATCTGAAGTGCTTGTCGGTATTATTCCTGAAATATGTGTTTCTAATTACCATATTAACAGATGCAGTTTTAACGGTAATTGACCCAGCACCTTGAGCAGCGCTGCCATATTCGATTATACATCCATCAAAATTAACTGTCTTTGTAACTCCGGGATTATCTTCAAGTGAGATAACAGTACCTACCTGATCTCCAAGCACATTTGCAAATAAGAACCAAACGTTCTTTACAGAAAGATCTCCAAATGCAGTTATCATATAGTCCCTATTAACACCCTCTGCCGAAGTCCAAAGAATCTGTGGTAATGCGGTTGCTTGAGTAGTTCCAGGTTCCGGAGCTGTAATTGTCAATTTTTTACCTGCCGGAACTTCTATTGTACCTGTTGAAATGTAGTAGCCAAATGGTTCCAATTCGAACACTGTATTTGAAAGTGTTCCCGCAGTTTTAGCAGCATCAATTGCTTTATTCAGATTGCCGCCCGTTCCTCCAAAAGCATCGCTGGGAACCTTAACAACTGATTGTCCGAGCAATAAAGCTGGTAAAAGAAATGCTAACATAAGAACAGTAGTTAATGCTTTCTTCATTTTGAGCCTCCTAATTAATGTATAAAACGATTCGCTTATAAAATGGGAACAAGGAATTTTTTATCATTGTTCCCACACCTTATATTGTTACATACTTAGATTAAACCTAACTCCGAGATTTGCTGTTAATCCATAATTTTTCTGATTTGTAAATCCACTTATAGTCGTCTGCCTAGAAATATTTTGCCGATTATTTATGTTGTTCACATCAAGAAAAACTTGCAAATCATACCACGGTAGTTTTTGCCTAACAGCAATATCTGTTCTAAAGTAATCGTCGGTAAAGCCGTCAGCTTCCGGGTAAGCGCCAACATAAGAAGCAGAGTTTCCTTGGAAAACAAATGATAGCTTTAATGAGAAGCCTTCATAATCATATCCGATGTAAACATTGGCAATATCATTCGGCTGGAATATTAATCTACCTGCTCTAGAACTATCAATTTGTATATAGGTAGGATTTGCTCTTGTACCACCAACTCTCTCTTTTGTCCAAGGATATCTTGTTGAAGAGTTAATGTGCGTATAGTTCACGCCTAATAATAAACCATCAAGCGGGAAAGGCAAGTACCAGAATCTTGTTTGGAAATCAAATTCTGCACCACGGATGTATGCAAGGTAACGGCTATTAATATAAGTTGATAATGTTGCTCCATCTATTGGCGGTGACCCAAGCATATCAAACGATTTAACGGAGTCTCTTCCTTCTAGTGTATATTTACTTGAACGTAGTTTATAAGAAGTTGAGTAGGTGAAGTTTTTAATTTCTTTGTAGAAAGCACCAACAGTTAGCAAACCTAATTCATTACTGTGGAAGGTAATCATTAAATCATGATTGAATGCTTGTGCTGGTTTTAGATTTGGATTACCAGAGTTCACAAAATTACTTCCATTAGCAATTGTAAAGTGTGGTGTTAACTGGTGATAATCCGGGCGAGCCAGTGTTTGTGTAAATGAATATCTTACATCTGCCCATGAAAGCGGAGTAAATTTCATTTGAACCATCGGTAAAATAAAATGATTTGATGGGTTAACAGTAACTTCTTTTACATTAGCTTTTTGTTTAACCGCATCTCTTGCATCTAGTAAATTGTATGCATGGAAAGCTGATTCAACATTTTCCCAGCGCACTCCACCTACTATTGTTAATTCTTGTCCTATGTTCAATTGAGACATTAAGTAACCGGCACCATATTTTTCCACATAATCATAATCATTTGGTAACTTTTGATATTCTGTCATAAACCAGCCGCCTGGAACAAGTGCGGAAGCGTTTATTGCATCGAATTCGGGATTACCGCTAACATAGTTTACAATGCCGTATAAATTAGTTAGATCTGATGCCCAAAAAATTCTTCCAAATTTGTCATCGAGAAATGGATCAAGTAGTGAGTTATCTGTTGTTGTAAAATTACTTGCATATAATCTTCCAACAGCAACATCTTTTCTAAAACCAAATTGAGAAACAATTCCATCCATAATCATTCGGTTAATATCTTTTGTACCAGTACTTGAACCAACAGCTCTAGGATCAAAATATGGCGTGGTTTGATCATTTGTATGTTTACTGCTTATGTATTCGCCACCAAATTTGAAATATCCATTAATATCATTTCCGAAAGAAAACGGAATCTTAAAATCACCTTTCAATAAATTATTCTTTTCTTCGTATAGAGAACTAAACAAATTCACACTGTTTAGGTAAGACAGATCACTTCCAGTGTATTTAACATTTCTAATTAATTCTTCTGGTGATGTGTTAATTGGAATAGCTCCGGTTGAAACGTTCCCTGTTTGTTGAAAACGGAAATATGGTGACCATGGCAATGAATTTTTAGAATAAGTACCGGCAGCTTTTAACAACACTGTCATAAAACCAAAATCGTTCTCAAATTCTAAAGAATGAACACCAGATGAAGTGGTATTTTCTCCGGAACGATTTGTAAAATTGATTTGGTTATTCTTAAAATCTAATCCTTGATTGTGATCTGTATAATTCGAGATCAATTGACTGAACATGTTCAATGAACGAATGATACCGGTAGAGAATTTATAATCTGCAATAATGTTTCCACCATAGCGCTTTCTTACTTCTTTATGTCTACTAAGTGTTATACCAGTTACTTGAACAGGATTAAAAGGTTTAGTAGGATCATCGCTTGCAACTGTATAACTCGCATTCATGTTATCAGCGTCTCGATCATATTTTTCCATGTTCCCCAAAACGTAAATACCAATTGCATCATCAAAAAATCTTGTACTTACACTTGCAACACCACGGTAGTTACCATAGTTGCTTGTTTTTGCAGTAAAACCGGATTGCCACATTACATCCGATCTAAGACCTGATGGTGCTTCGCGCAAATTCATATTAACCGTACCGCCAATCGCATTAGCATTTAAATCCGGTGTTAGTGATTTAAATACTTCAATGGATTTAATCATATACGGAGTAACCATCGTTAGGTCAA